>CANFNL010000138.1 GCA_947448205.1 Bacteriovoracaceae bacterium | reverse complement strand
AGTAAACGTTCAGTTACTTGATAAAATCATGAATGTCGTCGGAGAATTAGTTTTAAATCGCAATCAAATTTTACAATTTTCTGGCAATAATGGCTCACCTGAACTTAATCGCCTATCTCAACAATTAAACACAATTACAAGTGAACTCCAAGCAGACGTTATGACAACGAGAATGCAGCCAATTGGAGGAGTATTATCTAAGTTTGAAAGAATTGTTAGAGATTTAGCAAAATCTCAAGATAAAAAAATTAAATTAGAGATTATTGGTAAAGAAACTGAATTGGATAAGACACTACTTGAAGCTATTCGTGATCCACTTACACATTTAATTAGAAATTCGGTTGATCATGGAATTGAAAAACCTGAGTTGAGAAAACAGAGAGGGAAGCCAGAAGAAGGAAGAATTTCGATTCGCTCATTTCATGAATCAGGCCAGGTTAGTATCGAGATCAAGGATGATGGTAACGGCATCGATCCTCAAAAAGTAATGAATAAGGCTATTCAAAAAGGAATCATTACAGCTGATCAAGCAAAATTAATGTCTCAAAAACAACTTTTGAATATTATTTTCATGCCTGGTTTTTCTACAGCAGAACAAGTCACGAACATCTCTGGACGTGGTGTTGGGATGGATGTAGTAAAGAGTAACGTAGAAAAAATTGGTGGTACCGTTGATATCGTTTCCGAAGTAGGACACGGTTCAACTTTCAAGTTAAAAATTCCTCTAACTCTTGCCATTGTTCCATCCTTAGTCGTTAAAGATAACGGAGAGACTTTTGCTATACCGCAAATTAGTCTAGTCGAGTTAGTGAGACTTGATGGTGTTGCAACTGATCAAAAAATTGAAAAGCTTTACGGTTCTGAGTTTTATAGACTTAGAGGAGATTTAATTCCTGTATTTAGATTAAGTTACAGTTTAGAACTTAGAGAGGGCAATCAGACAGATTTTGAAAACACTAATGTAAATATTGTTGTTTTAAATGCCGAAGGCAAACTTTACGGGTTGATTGTTGATTCAATCTTAGATACTGAAGAAATTGTTGTTAAGCCTCTAAGTAAAGAATTAAAAAATTTAACTTTCTATGCTGGAGCGACAATTATGGGAGACGGAAATGTTTCTCTCATTTTAGATGCTCTAGGATTCTATAATTTCGTAGACAAAGGAGTGGGTACAAAGGTTGAGAGCATGAATCAGCAGATTCAAGAAAATATTGATGCTGGACATGAGCTTGATTCTCAAGAGTTGCTTATCTGTGAATTGGGAGATCAGCGCCGCTACGCAATTCCGCTAGTATTGGTTAGCAGACTGGAAGATTTTGATCGTAAAAAAGTGGAATGGTCAGGTGATCAGCCATTAGTTAAGTATGGCGATATTCCCATGCCGCTAATTGATCTTGAAAAATCATTGAACCTTAGAGGTGAGAGTGCTTTGCATGACCCAAAAAAAGTAGGGACAGGACTCATTTCTTGTATTGTTATAAAAATTAGAAAACATCTCTTTGGTTTAATTGTCCACGAGATTATTGATATTCAACAAACAGATAGTGCTATTCATTCTGACTCTGTTGACCGCATAGGATTATTAGGAACAGTCTTTTTGAAAAATAGCACGATAACTATTCTTGATATCCATGCAATTATTCAAGAGTTAAATGTTGGAAGAGTTCATTTTCAACCAAAAACGAAGATTGCACTAGGCAAAGTCATGATTGTCGATGATTCTCCACTTTATCAAAAAATTCTTAAGGATTCGCTAGAAGAAGAGGGGTATGAAGTTGTAACTGCGGCTAATGGCCAAATCGCTTTGGATCTGCTCAACGACAATTTGGTAGTAAATTTAATCATTACTGATATCGATATGCCTGTGATGGATGGCTGGAATTTGACGGAGTCTATTAGAAAATCTGAAAAAAGTTTTAATCGAATTCCGGTAATAGGTGTTTCTGGTAAAGTCACTCAAATCGAAAGAGAACGTGGGATGAAATGCGGATTTAATGATCAATTAGAGAAGACTAACAAAGCTGGATTACAAAAAGCCATATTTGATTATATTTAGAGGTTTAAATGAGTAATGAATTATCAGGTTCTAATTTAGAACAATATTGTGGATTCAAAATCGGCGACGACAGCTTTGCAATTTCAGTTTTAAGAGTACAAGAAATTATACGTCAGCACTCTTTAACAATAATTCCTAAATCGCCTAAGCATATAAAAGGCTTAATCAACTTGAGAGGCCAGATCGTCACTGCAGTTAGTTTAAGAACTATGTTCGAATTAGAGGATAGTCAATCTGAACAACAGATGAACATTATAGTACAAATAGGTGAAGATCTTTATGCCGTTATCGTTGATGAAATTCTTGATGTTATAGAAGTTTCTAATGAGACTTTTGAACATACACCAGAAAATATAGATAAAAGATTAAGTGAATATATCTCCGGTGTTCATAAACTTAAAGATAAACTTCTTATTTTGCTTGATCTAGACAAGCTTTTAGCTACAGAGCAAGTATGAAAGTACTCATCGTAGATGATTCGATAGTTTTTCGTTCTGCAATTGCCAATGTTGTAAATGAAGTTCCAGGAATGGAAGTTGTCAAGTCTGTACCCAATGGAAAATTGGGCGTGGAATCTCTCATGTATAATAAAGAAATTAATATAGTCATACTCGATTTAGAAATGCCTATTATGGATGGATTGCAGGCCATACAAGAAATTAGAAAATTTAATAAAGAAGTTGTAATCATTGTTTTTTCTAGTTTAACTTCACTAGGTGCAGAAAAAACTATTCAGGCACTCAATTATGGCGCTAATGATTTCGTCACTAAACCAGATGGTACCAGTTCAGCTGGAGGTATTGATACCATTAAGGGTGAATTGATTCAAAAAATTATTAGCTTTAAATCAAGAGTTGTTAAAAATCAAGAAAATGCTCAAAAAGTAGTTGCACCAACTTCTTCTAGTGCTCATGTAAATTTTGATCGAAAAGATTTGATCCTAATTGGCTGTTCCACTGGAGGTCCGGAGGCATTGACAAAGATTTTTAGAACCATAACCAATCCAATTAAAGCCTCTATCTTAATAGTTCAGCACATGCCTCCAATGTTTACTGCCAAATTGGCCGAGATGCTTGATAAGATTTGCCCCATTAATGTTAGAGAAGCTCAAGATGGTATGATTCTAAAAGCCAATACCTGTTATATTGCCCCGGGCGATTATCATATGACGATTGAGAATAAAACCATTCGTTTAAATCAATCTGAAAAAATTAGTTTTGTAAGACCATCTGTTGATGTGCTTTTTAGCTCTTTAGCAAGAAACAGCAATCATAAAATGGCAGCTTTAATTTTAACCGGAATGGGTGAAGATGGAGCACAGGGAGCTAAGCTATTAAAGCAAAATGGAGTCGATGTCTATGTTCAGGATAAATTAAGCTCAGTCGTTTGGGGAATGCCAGGAGCTGTTTATAACAATGTTCCCGGAGCAGGTGTTTTAAATTTAGATGATATTTCAGGAGCTATTAGCAAAATGGGATTGTGGTAAATATTAATATTTCTTTGAGGAGTTTATATGTATTTTGGAGATTATTTAGTAGAGAAGAGCCTTATCTCTCATGATAGCTTAATGCATGCTTTATGCTATCAGATAGAAAGTGTACCTAGTTTAATTAGAATTCTATTTGAATCAAAAGTGATTAGTTCTGATTTAATAGTGGAAGCTTTGAAAAGCCAAGTTAAGAAAGATGTTGATATAATCAATGTTCTTTTATCTGAAAACAAAATCACACAAAAACAATTGGATGATTTAGTTAAAAAACAAAGTTCTCACAAACCACCATTGGGGGAAACACTACTTAGATTAAACTTGATGTCAGCAGCAGAAATTGAGCAACATACAAATAATTATTTTTCTGAAATGGATGCTATTGCCGAAAAAAATAATAATAAATTCGAGCTTAGTAATGCAGCACTAGAGTCCCTTAAAGAGTTAGGAATGGAAATACCTGGAATGTCTGTGGATGGACAAGTCTTAACAATGGTATCCCAAGAGCGAAAGGAAGTAGTTCATTTTTTAAATTTGTTTAGTGAAAAACAAAAAAATCGATTGATAAAGTTAATTGAAATAATGGAAGGAGAGTTAGTTAAATCAAATCCAATTGCTAATTATTTCAACTCACTATTTCGTGATTTTCATATCATTAAAGGTGCTGCTACGTTCTCAGATATTACAATATTGGAGCCATTTTTAAATAAATGGGACCTAACAATAGATGAAGTCCTATTAAAAGGTGAAGAAGGATTAAATGCGTGGTCTAAAACTCATTTAACAAATTTAAAAAGTGTTATTGAAAATCTTTGGCAATTAAGATTAAAAATGGAAAAAGATAACTCCGATTTAGGAATAATGATTACTGACGAAAATATCAGAGAAATTAAATTATTAACAGATAAGCTTTAGCATTTAGAATAAAAAAAGCTCCCTAGAAATGATCTGTATCCTAAAAAGTTGACAGAGTAACAAAGGCTAAACAGGTTAATATTCAAAATGCCTCCGAATTAAATTCGGGGGCATTTTTTAGATCCCATCTTGCATAGATTTAAAATTTTAATATTAAATCCAGCAGGTGAGGTTGTGACGATACTGGATTGGCAACATCCTACTTTGGTCGAAGCCTCAAAGGCAGCAAAGAATCTTTAAATTAAACTTTATTGAGTTAAAATATATTCCGATAGGTAAAGGATTAAAATTGAATAAATCTAGTTATGGGCTACAATAATAAGAATCAAATATTAATAATTAAAATACTTCCGAGACACTAATGCATAATGAAATGATTGAAGAGTTTAAAATTGAAGCTGCTGAAATGTTTGAGTCAGCAGAAGAAGGTTTTTTAAATATAGAAAAAGGACAAGATTTTCTTGGAAATTTCAATCTTATATTTAGATCCTTTCACTCTCTCAAGGGTGCTGCCGGCATGTTTGGATTGTCTGAATTGCAAAACCATATGCATAAGTTGGAATCCTTGTTTGAAGCTCAAAAGCCTAAAAATGCCATGGGTAAAGCTCAGATTGATTATTTCTTATCGGGAATTGATGCTGCAAAAGTTTTACTATCCGGAGGTTCCAGCCTATTTCATCACCTCAGTGAAGAGCAACTTAATCAATTTAATTCCTCTGAAGCTGCAGCACCAGTATTAAGTGTAGCTCCAACCCAAAAGAAAGCCTCAAAAGCACAAGGTCCTCAGAGAGGATTAATTTATATCGTTGATGATGAAGGTGATATTCTTGAAATACTTGAAAGTTATATGTCCGAATTAAATTTTGAAGTTAAAACATTTTTATCTGCTCAATCTGCCCTAGACGCAATAGTTGAGACTCCTCCTGATATCGTTCTTTCTGATATTGCAATGCCTATTAAGGATGGGATCGCGCTTGTTAAAGAGGTCAGAGAAATTAATCCAACCGTTACTTTTATTATGATTTCAGGAAATATCACAAAAGAGAGAATGCTTGAGTTAATATCATATGATGTCTATGGTTTTATTGAAAAACCTTTCCGCGAAGATGAAATTAAAACGATTTGTGAAAGAGTTTTCTCGATTGCTCAGCTAAATACGCTGCTGACTCGCTCGCTTAATTATATTCTTTATCAATTTAGTGATTTAGATAATTACCTTAAGCAAGCTGGTAAAGAAAACGTCAGAGTTTCCTTAAAATCTGAACTTAAAAATCTTATGCAAATTCAAGCTGAATTAAATGAGAAGAAAAAAAACTTCCATAAATAAATTTACATAGAAATAATCTCGCCCAAAAAATAATCTATTTAGGAAAAATATGCAGACAATATCTGGCAAATCAAAAATTGAAAAAGAATTGCTTAATGGTGATTTATTATTGCCGACACTAGATCGTGCTTTATTAGTTACAGAATATAGCATTAAAGGTGAAATAGTATTTGCAAATCAAAATTTTTTAAATGTAATGGGAATTAGCCAAGAAGAAATTATAGGTAAGCATCATCAAAATTATTGTGCTGAAAACTTTGCTCATTCAACCCAGTATAATGAATTTTGGTCAAGACTCACTCGCGGTGAAAATATTGCAGGAACATATAAGAGAGTTAACAAATTTAATAAAATCTTTTGGCTTCAATCTAATTACCTTGTCATTAAAAATAAAAGTGGGGAGGTTGAGCGAATCGTAGAAATATCTTCAGATGTAACAGCTTCAAAAGAAAGTGAATTAGCTTTCATAAAAAATTTAACAGAAGCCTCAAGTCAATTAGCTCGAGTCTCTGAAGAATTTATTGCAACTGCTAATCAATTATATGTAAATTCTCAAGAAACTGCAGCACAATCAACTAATGCGTCCGCAGCAACTGTTCAAATCGATTCGGGCGTGCGCAATGTCGCAACAAATGTTGAAGAGATGACGGCTTCTATTGTTGAAATTACGAGAACAACCAACGAAGCATCTTCGATGACTAATGAAACAATGAGACTAACTCAAGACACTAACAATATAATGAGTCAACTTGGAAATTCAAGCCATGATATAGGAAATGTTATCAAGGTTATCTCCTCGATAGCACAGCAAACAAACCT
>CANFNL010000137.1 GCA_947448205.1 Bacteriovoracaceae bacterium | reverse complement strand
TCCTGGCCAGCTCTGAGATGGAAGTACCTTTGTCAAAATGTTCAGACAAAATGCTAAATTTTTGTGATTTTGTTAGTCTTTTTCTGTTCAGATCCATAGCTTTTCTCCAAAATTAGGAGGTAGCCTTCAAACGGGGGTCACGAACAATTGTTTCTAAATGACATTGAAAATATTGCACCAAATATCAATCCCAGGAATAAGTATATTTCAAGTTCTGTATCAAAATGAACTTCCTTTTTTATTGAATACCATGTGAAATTTAATATCGAATAAAAGAGCATACTAAAATAAACTATATTAGTAAGATCTATCATTTTAATTTTCTTTTTAATGGTTATTAATACCAAACAAGAAATGGCTCCAAAGTTCACCTCGAGATAGCTAGAAAGAAAAGAGCAAAATGAAATTATAAAAAAATCATTTGAATTAAAAATACTAACATCTGACAATACATCATTTGCCACAACAATGTTTTCAGATTTTTTAACATTTAAAGATGCTAAAATAATCATGCCAAGTAGAAAAAATATTTTAAAGTTTGTTACACTGAAGTGATTGAGTAATACTTTTCCAAATCCCCATGAGATCACGACAATAATTAAAGTACCAAATAAATAATAGATATTTCTAAATATTTTACTTAAGTTAAATATTAAATAAATTAATGAAATGAAAAAATTTGCTAGGTGGATTCGCCATTGATAATCTTGTCCATTGGTTAATTTTATTAAAGTATTTATAGTAGTAAATACAAAACCACTTCCTATTACATTAAGAACACCTAAACTACCTGACAAAAACGATACAAGGAATGCAACTAATCCTATAATCATAATTTAATATGGGAGGAATTAAGGAATATATTAATAAGATCATTTATGATTTTAGAATCATTATTTCGTGGGGGATAGTGAAGATAAATATTATGTCCCCAAAGACCATTCTTAGGCATAAAATATTCTAAATGTTTATTTTTAATTTCTTTTAAAACGTAATTTATTGGAAAAAAACCAATGCCAACACCTTCAACTATGGCCCTAAGGTTTGCGGCCATATTGTCACTTTCAAATACAATTTTTGGATAGTAGTTCTCTTTGGAAAGAAATTCGTCTGTTTCCCTGCGAAGATTGAATTCTTCGGTAGGAAGAACTATTCCACCTTGATAGTTTTTTATAAAAGTTTTTATATTCCTAAAATTTTCACCGTTCTTTTTTATGATTTTTTGACTTCCAATTAAAGCTATAGGTAGATGAAGATTAATAATTTTAGCTGACTTTAAAGATTCTTTTTTATGGTTAATTATTAAGTCATATTTTTCCATTGAATTAACGTTACGTTCAAGGTTTGTCATCCGAATTAGTGGGACGTCTTCTTGCTTAGATTTATGAATTAAGCTACCAATAACGTCGGCAATATATGGTCTTTCAATCTGATTTGAAACACCTATATCTAGTCTTACTTGTTCATCTGTCTTGTTTTTTAAAAGATTCGTCAGGCTTGATGTTCCCCTAAACATATCTTCGCAAATATTATATATGGTTTCACCTTTTGTAGTGAGTTCTACATTGCGTCCATTTCGGCTAAATAGCTTAAGGCCTAGACATTCTTCAAGGGATTTAATTTGAGAACTTAAAGAAGGTTGAGATATACATAGAAATACAGAAGCTTTGGTAATGCTTTTGAATTTTGCAGCTGTATAAAAGTAAAATAAATGGTTATAGTTATACATAATTATTTCCAATAACAAAATAAGCAGATATAACATAATCATATATCTAGTATTTTTATTTGAAAAGGTATTTCAATGATTCAACAAACTATTAAAACCTATCTTAAAGAAACCGTTATAGACGGAGTTAATAAATCAAAAGAAGCTATGGCCCATGGAGTTTTAATTGGTGCTATTGTTGGGTTATCAATTGCTTTAATTGATTATATAGTAAATGATATTTTACTCTATCAAGTTTCAAAAGTACCAGTTGTTTATTTAGCATTACTTCCTTTTATTGGATTTATTTTAATTGGTTTTGTATCAATACTCGGAAAAATAAAAAATACAAGTATGGCAGATGAAATAGTTAAAGTTTTTCACTTGGGTGATCAGGAAATTAATTATCGTTATGTTCTTAACAAGTTTTTAGCATTCCTGCTTACTATGATGTTTGGGCTAACAGTAGGTCTCGAAGGAGCATGTAAATGGCTTGGTGGAATCATTGGTGTGTTTTATTATCGTTTTTTTTTCAAGATTAGATATTTTAGAAACATAAAACCTGACTTAATAATTTCTATGATGAGTGGGGCATCTGCCGGAATAAGTGCAATATTCAAAGCTCCGTTGTCAGGAACAATAATGGCCTTAGAGTCTCCATTTAAGAAGGATTTTGCTCATAAACCACTAGTACAATCATTTATTTCAGCAGTTACTAGCTATACAGTCTATTCTGCCTTTAGGGGGTCAGAAAAATTTTTTGCTGTTAATGTTAAATATACATTACGTCATAGTGATATTTTTTACGCAGCATTACTAGGTCTTTTATGTGGCTTAATTTCAACTATTTTAATTAAAACAAATAATCATATTAAGCACTCAGCAAGTAAAAATAATTATCTAAAATTTGTCATTGGTGGGACTTTGATGTCATTGCTCGCATTTATTTATTTTGAAATGTATAATTCTCAGGATGTACTTTTCTCAGGTATGCCAATCATTAACAAAATATTTGAATCTAAAATCCCGATAGATTTAATTCTTATAATTTTTGGTTTTAGATTTTTAGCATATATTTTTACTTTCTCTTTTGGAGGTGTCGGTGGACAGTTTCTTCCATCAGCTGCTTTAGGTGCTAGTATAGGCTATTTAATTCAAAATTATTTTAATCTACAATTGCCCCATGTCTTTACACTATTAGGTATCTCTTCATTTATTACGGCAAGCTATAATGGGCTCTTGTTCGGGCCGGTTCTCATTGCTGAAATAACAGGTCAATCTAATTTAGTTGTTTTAGGAATAGTATCTTCTAGTGTCTCGTTTTTAGTAACTAATGGTGTTTCAAATTCTAATTTCCAAAAACAAACAAGAGACGAATAATCTTTAAAACTTTTAGAGTATTCAAACGCTCAGATATATAAACCAAAGTTCTATTTTTTATCTAAATTTCCTGAAAATCGATCAATTGTATATAGTATTAAAGCAGGAGCTAGTGATTTTTTTTAAAAAAAATTTGATTCCATTTTTATTTTTTTTTCAGACGACTATAAAAGTTGAATCAATCTCTTTTATCTTCATAAAATCCATAAAATTTTCTCTGGCCGAAAATAAAGATGAGTCAATGACCTTACTCAATTCATAGTATGTTTTAATTTGATTTGTTTGAAGAGCAGAAAATGCATCAGCGCGAACACCTAGACCAAAGAGTAGTCTGTTTTTAAACCACACATTATTTTTTAAAAGCCATTTTGATGATCTAATTTTTTTTTCGTCTTGTGTAGGAATAGTTCTGACTACAATACCACGATCGGCAAGATATGGTTCTGAGCCAACTGAGTCTACATACTCTTGTGAATTTAAAAAAATGGGTTCATGTAGATTATGCTTTTTAATTTTTTTAAATCTTTTATCTTTTAAATCTTTTGAACAATAAGCTGACAAAGCTGAAAGAGTGGCCCTACCCATTGGCGTAAGTTTTTTTTCTAGTTTAGTCAGTATATCAATTCGAAGATATTCATGATTATGTTTTAAAAAAAGTTTAAGCATCCCATACATGTAGTTTCCGATAAATTCTTCTCGGTTTAAAAGACGAATTAATCCTGCTTCTGGGCCGATATTATAAGTAGGTGTCTCATCAAATGTGAGTCCCAGTGAAGAAAGGAATGAATAATCTGCTTTTGAAAAATTAGTCGTCATAACCAAGACCTTTTAAAATAATTCGAAAATCTTCTTCAACGACGTGTGCATGATGATGACCTTCATTTAATATTTTTACTTTTAATTTTAAAAGATGCTCTTTGGTGGGATTAAGTGCAATTATATCGGGAAGATCAAATCCTCGATCAATATGAGCACGTACTTTTAATTCAATAAAATTTTCAATTGATACGATATTAACAGTGAGTGAATTCGTTTTAATCACAGTCTTTGCATTTTTCATGTAGTCGATATTCTTGTCAGAAAAAGAACTAGAGTGCGAATTTAACCAATTCTCGTGAAGATTCATTTCTATAGCAATTTTCAGTACAATTTTTTTTAATATATCATCCATGGGGAGAAGATTATCAACATCAGTTGTAACTGTTTTATGGTGGAAGCCTAGTAGTTTAAGTGCCGCACCTCCAACGAGCAGTAGAGTTCGCGATTCTTTAGATTCTTCTAAAAGTTCACTCAATCGGTTTAGTGCTTTTAATATTATGCTTTCATCTAACATGAGAATTCTCCCAAATTCATTATATGTTTTTTTAAAAAACATATCAAGCCTTGTCGAGATTTCGGATATCTACAAACTTGAGATCACAATTTGTGATCTCAAGTTTGTAACATATTGATAATACGATATTTATTTTGAATTAAAGGTCACGGTTTGTGACCTTTAATAGCTAACCACATGAAATTATATTGATTGAAGTCAGTAAAACTGTAAAGTTTACGACGAAAGAATCGCCCGTCTCCTCCATCTGAAATATGACAAAAAATCTTTTTAACGACTAAAAATCCAAAACAATTATTATTATCAACACTTAGGTTTCGATTAGTTACGCTAATTCACTTGAGTTCAAACTGTCTCTAACTGTCGCAAACTTTCACTCATTGGCTTAATTGTGCTTACTTTTGTGCTTACCGAATCACACACAGTACATACCCTGTGCTTTTGTGTGGTTTCAGCCATTTTTTACTACCTATACGCGTGTAGCCCTTGATTATTTTTGGACTACACAGTGACTACACGCTTTCTCGTTCTTATTTTTAAAAATGGAGGTTCTATGACTAATGCAAAAGAAAAAAGGAATCGAAGAATTGAAGCAAGCAACGAGGCAAAAGCACTTAAGAGATTAAGAGAATTGCGTTCCTTATCTGTTAGAGATGTTGGCGATCTCTTAGATGTTTCATTTACAACCGTTAGCCATATGGAAAATGGCAGAGCTGTTGTTCATGAAGAGTATTTAAAAAAATTTCTTAAGGCCTTAAAGTTTACGAACGAGGACTATGAAATTTTATTGAAAGGAAAGCCTACAAATGAGCACCTAAAACTAAAATGCTATCGACTTATTGATGGAATGGAACTTACTAAGTTAGAAAAAGCACACTCAATGCTTAAGATAATTTAAGCTTTTACTGAGAATGTTATTACTTCTCATGATGACTAATAAGAAGTAATAACATTTTAAATGGAATTATTTGATACTTTTCAATTGATCACAAGCAATTGAATTACCATTTTTGCATGCATAATTAAAATATTTTTTAGCAACTTCAATTTCTCCTTTTCCTTTTGCTACGAGTCCTTGTGCCGTACAGCCATCCATATAATTTCCATCACAAGCAATTTTAAAAAATTTATCTGCCGATAGTGGATCATTTTTTTCAATATAAATCATGCCCAAATTGTAGCAACTACCCATAAAAAACTTGTTACAAGCGATGCTATATAGTTTCATAGCATTATCAATATGCTTTGATTGTTGTTCAATTATTGCCAAATTATGACAACCACTGCCTTCATCTGAATCACAAGCGATTTTATTAAATTTAATCGCTTCATTTAATTTACCTTGTCCTAAAAAAATAGAAGCTAAATTTGTACATCCAATCATAACTTTATTTTCACAAGCCATTCTATAATATTTTATTGCCAAATCTGATTTTTTGGATTTCTCACTCAAAGACCCAAGTGAGTTACAACTAAAAAAATATCCCTTTTTACAATTTAATTTATGAATACTTTCAGCTTTTATTAATTCCAATTTCTTAACAAATAACTCAGCACGATTATAACATCCGAGCATGCTTTTTTTATTGCAAGCAAGATCGTAATATTTTTCAGTCTGTACAAAATCAGATGCTTTAGAAAAGATAACCCCCAAATTATTACATCCAGTTGCTTCTCCACCTTCACATGCTTTTTGGTTATACTTATTAGCATCTTGAATTTTATTTTGCTGAATATATTTTGAACCTAAACCTGCACATGCCGGCAGAATGTTATTATTGCATGCATTTAATAATAATTTGATTCCAATCTCATCATTTCCATTCATTAGTTCATAAGCACCTTGGTTAGCACAACCCATCTGAATATGATTTTCACAACTTTTTTTATAAAAACTATAAGCTTTGTTAGCATTACCTTTTTTTGCTTCTAGAACTCCTAAATCATTGCAACTTTCATAATCATTTTTTTCACAAAGTTTTTTTAATAATTCATATGATTTAAAACTTTGATTTGTGTTTTTCTTACTTTCGTAAAAAACACAATTTTCAGAACCATTTTTACAATTGAAATTATCTGTCATTGCAAACAAACTAGTACAAATGTATTGGACCCCGTTTGAGGCTACCCGTTTTTAATACTTAAAAGATACTCAATCGGACTCTTCATGCCAAGGGCCGAATGAGGTGCAGTTCTATTATAATCTTCAAACCAATCATTTATCATTGATAAAACTACCGTTGCGCTTTCAC
>CANFNL010000136.1 GCA_947448205.1 Bacteriovoracaceae bacterium | reverse complement strand
AGAGTAAGTCCAACCAATACTCAAGCAGTTTCATACTATAAAAAGATGGGATGGAATGATCTTGGTCCGAGTCCAACCGCTGCGGAAGTCCACTTAATGGAAAAGATGATTAACTTATAGACGCCATGTTGAGGCAAGAAGTTCGAAAGCCATCAACTTAGGTGCGCCATCAAATTTTCAGATACTTATGACTCTTCGACTCTTCTTGCTTCTTCTCGCTTCTTTTCGCAGTTATTTTAAGTTAAAATTGAATCATGAATTCACCAAATGAATCTACATTGAGTCCTGAAAAATTAAGTCATATCGAAATGAATTTAAAACTTTCGATCGATGAAAGAATAGACCAACTCCAAAGTGCAGTTAATCTCATTGAAGAAATGAGGTCATCATTAAATTCTACTAATGAAAACTGATTTCAAACTTCTGCTTTCTAAACTTTCAGAAAATGATTTTGATTTTATTGTAATCGGTGGTTTTGCTGCTGCTGCTTATGGTTCAAGTTTTGTAACAAGTGATTTAGATGTCTGTGCGATTCTAAAACCTGATAATATTGAAAAACTTCGTAAGGCATTGAGTGATATTCATCCCAAGCATCGAATTGCTAATAACAAACCTTCATTTTTAGATACACCTAAATCAATTGAAGGAATTAATAATCTTTATCTTCAAACTGATGCTGGAATTTTAGATCTTCTTTCAAATGTGACTGGCGTTGGGGATTTTGAAGAGCTTAGTAAGTCATGTATTGAAATTAAAATTTATGGATATAAGTGCAAAATAATTTCGATTGAAGACCTCATTAAAGCAAAACTTGCACTCAAAAGACCAAAAGATTTAGAAGTGGCTCGAGAACTTGCAACCATTCACAAAAAATCTGATATTTAATCAGCACCTACATTTTATACTGACAGACTGATTTTAAAAGTAGTCACCACGCGATTATGAACATCAAGAAAGCTAATCAAATTCTCGGCAAGCTTAATTTGATTAAGATAGATCAAACTAAAGAAAATGAGACCGAAACTAACGATTACTTTTAAAGACCAAAAAGCCTAAGCCTTATTGAAATTATTTGTCTTTGAGAGGGGTAATTTGTTATCGTTTTTTATTTTTTCAGAGATCACTTTTAATAATTCATACCTATTTAATGTCGTATTTTTAATTTCTTCTAATTTTTCAGGAAAGAATTCTCCTGCAATTGATTTCATGTCTTCAGTATATTCATTAACTTTAGATTTTACTTCATCGAATTTTTCTTGAGGAATAGTATCAAATTCTGAATCTAGTGGAATACCATATCCTAGAGTTAAAAAGTTTTCTGGATTAAGTTCAGCATAAATTTTTTGTAATTCGATAATTTTCGATCCTAAAACTGTATTTTGAAGACGAGGATCTGGATCCGAGCCAAAGAGTTTAGCTCCTAATTCTTTAGCGAAGCCCATTTCTTCAGAAAATAAAATGAGATCTTCTAATCTTAAAGCATTGGCGGCCATAAGGACTTTATTCGAATTAGATGCAATTGCTGTTTGGTAAAGCTTAATTCGTTTAGTTGCATCGTAATTAGCTGCAAATTTCTGGAAATCTTTTTCTTGAATATTAAGTTTCGCCATTGAATCCGAAATTTTTTGTGAAATACCAGGATAAAAGTATCCTTTTAATTGAGCATCTTTCATATTTGAAAGAACACTAGTATCAGAAAGACCAATCTTTACTAGATAATTATATAAACCAATCGGTGTAGCGATATTTTTTGTTTGAGCATCGTCGTATTCACCAAGAGTTACTCTTAATAAATTCATCGCTTCTGTTGCACAATTATTTGTGAAGAAATAATACTTACCTCTATAGCTCCAAAAAAGCTCAAGTGATCTTTGCAGAAATCTCCTTTTTTGTTCTATGTTTAATTTTAAAGGAATAGAAGTTATTTCTCTAAATTCACCTTTAGTGTATTCATCAATAACATTTTTAAGTGGTAAGAAAAATAATTGAGATGGGTATTCACCATTAATACCTTTTGAATAGCTCGTCGTGGTTTCTTGAATATTTGCTCTAAAACTTAAAACAATATGTGATCCAACATCATTCATGCATTGAGGGCCAACTTCATGCTCAGGTGCACACATAACTAATCTAAACATTGCATGGCCGAATCGACTCATGGCCGCTTCACCTTTACCGGCAAATAAATAGTGAACTTGATATAATTTAGAAAGATCTAAGTTTTTAATTAATGCAGCAGCATTATCAGATGAAGAAGTAGATGAGTCAGATGTCATCACAATCTTATTATTAGTTTCACATGCAGCCGCATCGTTTGGCTTTGATCCAAAAAGCTTAGAATAAAATTCATAGTATGTCGGACGGTGACATTTATAATTTGGATCATATAAAAAATGTTCAAAATTTACAGCAAAAGTTTCTTGACTATTTTTAAATTCGTAAGGATCTGGTGAACGCTCTTGTCTTTGGTTAAGATTCGTTTTTCTTCTTATTATCATTCCTTTATTAATCCAACCTGCAATATTTAAAAAAAGTGAATTGTTTGAAATTTTCTTTTGATCATCAAATAAATGAGCAAGCTCATGAGCTACAGTTGCTTTAAAATAATTTTTAATTGATTTATGAGCACATTTAATTGAGCGATTACCACGATCTAATTCCTTAACGAATACATTATCAACTAAAATTTTATTTTGATTAATTCCATGAGTATCAATACCTAAGATAATTCTATCTGAACACTTGTCATCTATATTGTTAACGGCTGTTTTATTTAAGTCAGAAAAAGTAATTTGAATATTATTAGGAATAGTGACTTTCAATGATTCAGGTAATTCTGATTTGATTTCTTCAAGGGCATTTAAAATTGCCTTTGATTTTACATTAGTCGTAAAACTTATATCCGTTGCCCATACATTAGTAACAGATACTGTAAGTGCTAAACCAAACAAAAAAGATTTCATCTTTACCTCATTTTTATTTAATCTAGTTTAGCGGTTTTTAGACAAGAATGGGGGGGATTGTAAAAAGGTAAAAATGACTGTCTAAAAAGTAAACGATTCTGTCCTATCCATTAAATGTTTGATTTCCTTTTACTTATTTTTAAGTTGAAGGAGATCCCATGGAAGGAGTGATTTTTTTGAAGAAAAAACAAAAAAGACTATCGTCTGTTAAAAAAAGCGGGCTAAGTATCTGAACCAGTATGACATTTTCGCTGAGAAATTAATCAGACGGAATCGCTGAAAAATCTACACATTATAAGTATCTGGAAAATTTACACAAGCACTATTTTTTTTTTTTTTAGAATGCTAATGTTTCTACAATAAAAAAATTCTGGAGGAACTTATGAAAATTAAATCACTTATTGCAGTAGCTTTAATGGTAACATCAATGTCAACTTTCGCAGTAGATACTACCTTCGCTTCGATCGAATTATTGCAGGCAATTAAAGCAACTGTAGGTCTAGTCTTTTGTCCTTTTGCTGGTACGAGTGCTATAATAGGTCCAACTTCTGAAGCAAATAAAGAACAATTAGCAGCAGTAAGAGCAGATGCTGTTGATTACCTAGCTGGGGCAGATGCTTCTGAAACTTTAAAAGCTTCAATTAAAGAAATCAAAACGAGAAATGCTAATTTAAAGAAAATGTCTGACGCCCAAATTGTGGGATTAATCGTAACTGCGTTGGAATAATTTAGAAAATAGACTGTTTAGGAAAAATGTATTTTTACTTAGCTGTTTTAATATTACAAGAGTGCAATCACATGTTTTTTAGGTCCATTTTCGAGATAAAGGATACTATTTTGTCTTACACTTAAGTAACACCTTTTTAAGGAAGGAGTATTATGACGACTTTAAAAAAAAGAGTAAATCTAACCATCAATGAAGACTTTTATTTTTTCTAAAATTGCATAGCAAAGATTAAAAGAAAAATGAATTTCTCATTATCAAGCATGGTCAAAAAAGAGTCAAAATATATGAGTAAATAACACTCCATCTCTTTGCTTAAAAAATATCTATGCGTAACCTTCAATTATATTTTTTATTTCGACTACGGATTTAATTGATTTCAATATTTCAATTATTGCTCTCACCGAAAATGAGGTTAATCTAGGTCTTAAAGAAAATGGAAAATTGAACGTTATTGTTTCACATGGTGAGGGCAAGGCTAGCTCATCCACCACTTAATTAATAAATTCCACATTTAGGCTCTTCAGAAGTTAGTGTCAAAATAGGCGATGATAATCCTCTTCTTCATTTAATGATCAATGGCGAGCTATTTATATAGTGATGGAAAAAGAAGTTAAAGTTGCCTTAAAAGAAGAATTTACTTAGTTAAGAATGCGCCACTCTTAACAATATATCCACTTTCAACCGAGAAGACCGCAAAGCAATTGAGACAACTAATACTTTTTTCTTTAAACTTAAGGGATTAATATAAACGCTAAAAAGCCAAGGAAAAAAATGATTACATCACTTTACGCCGCTCTTTTAGGAATTCTGTTTATTATTTTGAGTATCAGAACTGTCCGCATGCGAAGAAAATTAAAAATTCCTGTCGGCGATGGAGGCAATATGGAAATGCTTCGGGCCATGCGCACTCACGCCAACTTTAACGAGTACACTCCTCTGTCTTTAATTCTGATTTCTTTTGTGGAAATGAGGACAGGCTCATTTGCACTCGTTCACTTTTTAGGTGTGTTACTCCTGGTGGGAAGAACTGTTCACGCTTACGGCATTGCTCAGGATGAAGAGATATTCCAATTCAGGATTATAGGTATGGCCTGCACGTTTGCGACTCTTATTATTTGCATTGGTACGTTGATTATTCGTTTTGTTGTTAGTTAGAAGAATCGGAATGCTCCACTTGAGCATTCCGCACTTCCTCTTTCTCATCGTCAAATTTTAAGTACAGAAATTCTTTCGTTTCATAAGCTTTCACTTCCGTTGAGCTGCATTGAGAACAGCTCCACCTCTCATGATTTTGCGTAGACGGCAAAGATCGGCTAAAGGAATTCATATCGGCCGACTTAAAATGCGTGAGTTAGACCTTGACTATTCTCCTAGTGCAAATGCAGTCCTGACAAGAAGTCTTTGTAAATTAGTTTACTATTTGATCGTGGTGCTAGAGGGTTTAAGACGATTAAAAATAGCTCAATTTGGTCTCGTAAACCACTAAACGTTCACGTGGACAAAGATTTTCTGTTTTTGCTTTTTCTAACATTTTTTTTGCTTCAGATAAGTGGAAAAAAAAGTGGGATTCTTCTGTATGATCTATAACGGTGTCCTGGTGGCCCGAGTGGTCCACGTAGTCACATCCGAAAAAATCACAACCCATAACATAAGAATTAAATGTATCGGGCAATTTGACATCAGGTAATCCTTCTACATGATTATGAGTTGTTACATTTTTAATATAACAATGCTCATATTCAGTGGAGCTCGTTTCTGCAGAAAAACCTCCAACGCTTAAACTGCATAGTAAAGAAATAAGTAATAAAGTCTTCATAAATATCCTCGTTTAGTTAGTGTCTAATTTTCTGTGGGATCACATATCCATATTTTGTTAATGAGATTATATAAGCATGTTTAAAAAAATTGTAAATAGCGATTGAAAAAACTTCATAAAGACAAAAAATGTTTCAATTTATTTGACGGCGATAAATCTCTAACTGGCTAAAAACTGGATTTTTGTTGATATAGCACCCCTTACATCTTCATAATATTTCTGCAACAAAACTTAAAAAGCAAAGGAGTGCTATGAAGCAGAATTTATCAGTAAACCCATTGCAGACGTTTTAATTACTGACGGTGAGTAAAGGCTAAGTTGCACCTTGAAGAATTGGAAAGAAAATTGAAACTTGAAAAGTTCAATAAATCAGCAACCTATGTGAAAAATGCCAGGGATAAGGTTGGGGAACAAAAAATTATTATTACGTGGAATTTTAAAATGAAGACGGTTGGGATATTTCCCATATCAAATGGGACACTAACTGGATTTCAAGCGATGGCAGATTATTTTTTCTTTATCTTGTTAATCTAAAGTCAGATAGTGAACTCAGAATGTTTTTTGCTAATTCTTACTTATCTGATACTATGCTCTCACTTTGTCCTTCTTTAATGTCCTTGATTGCGATTTTTAATTTTGTCGTTTTCTTGTCTTCAAATCTTATCTTTATAGACTGGCAAGTTGCAATGCTTTGGCGTTAGAAAGAAGTGCGCTGTATTCTAAATTTTCATATCCATGAACATCAAATGGATTATCTTCAGTTTGATCTGTTCTATCAAAATACATTAAGCCTCGTTGCCAAGGATTTCGAAGAATATTAATTTGTCCACTTTCATCATTTACTGTAACTGTTAATGAATTGTATTTATCACAAAATTCAATCAACTGTTTATCGTTTGCGTGGATTGAACCTGAATTAAGAAATGGAATGGATGGAACTCAGAGGACATTTTCTTCATAGGCCTCAGGAGCTCTCAGCTTTGCTAGACCTTTTGGGAGTTTTCAATTTTTAAAACCCCTCTTGTCATGAGGGGTTTTTTATTGGTGCAGATGATTTACTCATTTAAAGATTATTTCTGAATTGAAAATTATAATTTATGTTTAATTGGCGTTCTTAAAGTCGTTTTTAACGATAATAAGATACCAAAATAAAGATGATTTTTATAGAAATTATATATTATTTAATTTCTTCT
>CANFNL010000135.1 GCA_947448205.1 Bacteriovoracaceae bacterium | reverse complement strand
GTTTGAAAAAAGCTAATGAGTCTAAAAATAATACTTTTATTTCGATCACAGAAGAGCTTGCGATGAGTCAAGCCCTGAAAGTTGATCAGGATATTGCCAGTACGGGATTAAAATCAACTTTGCATGGAATTCCTTATACGCTTAAAGATTTATTTATCACAAAAGGTATAAGAACAACTGCTGGTTCTAAAATTCTTTTTAATTATATCCCTCCCTATGATGGCTATGTTTCTAAGGCTTTTTCACAAGCAGGTGGGGTTTTGATTGGAAAAGTTGGATTGGATGAATTTGGAATGGGTTCTACTAATGAAAACTCTGCCTTTGGCCTTGTAAAAAATCCGTTAAATAATGAAAAAGTTCCAGGTGGATCCTCTGGTGGATCAGCCGCATCGGTAGCTGAGGGATCATCCTATTTTTCAATGGGAACTGATACTGGTGGCTCATCGAGATTACCTGCGAATTTTTGTGGCTTAGTAGGCTTTAAGCCAAGTTATGGGAGAGTGTCTCGCTATGGTCAAATTGCATACGCATCAAGTTTGGATCAAGCAGCTCCTATGGCCAATACAACTTTAGACATTGCATGTGTGATGGAGCAGATTACAGAGAAAGATTATCACGATGGCACCAATGTTAATTTAGGAGCGATGAAATTAATAGATGAGCTTTTAAAATTATCAGAAACCTTTATTAAAGGAAAAAAGATTGGTTTTTCAAAAGAATTGATAGAAGGATGTTCAGCGGATATTAAAGCTCAACTAAACCTTGCTCTTGAACACTTAAAAAAACATGGGGCTGAATTAGTTGAAGTAACACTTCCTAATTTGAAACATTGTGTCCCCGCTTATTATATTATTGCCACATGTGAAGCATCTTCAAATCTTTCTCGTTATGATGGAATTCATTATGGGCTTAGAAAAGCTCATAAAGGTAACTTAGAAGATACTTATATTGAATCGCGCTCTTATGGATTTGGTGATGAGGTTAAAAAAAGAATTATTTTAGGAACTTTTTCTTTATCTTCTGGTTACTACGATGCCTACTACGCGAAAGCCTGCAAAGTGAGAAGATTAATTTATAATGACTTTATTGAGTCATTCTCAAAATGTGACATGGTCTTTTCACCAGTTTGTGCAAGTACTGCTTTTGATATTGGAGTTGGTCCATCAGATCCAGTGCAAATGTATATGAATGATCTTTATACAATTCCAGCTAACATGGCAGGTTTACCTGCCCTTGCCCTTCCTTATGGCAGAGGAAGTGATGGAATGCCAACAGGTTTTCAGTTGATAGGTAAACCATTTGCCGATGCAGATCTTATAAAATTTGGACATGCCTTCGATGTTTCCAATGGAAGAATGAATGTAGGAGGTGTGTAATGGAAGCTTTAAAAAAATATGATGTTATAATCGGCTTAGAGGTTCACGCTCAACTCGCAACGAATTCAAAAGCTTGGTGTAGTTGTGAAATTAATACTCATGCATTAGAAAATACTAAAGTCTGTGAAGTATGCTCAGGCCAACCGGGAACACTGCCTGCTTTAAATAAAAAAGTTGTCGAATACGCCACCAAGATGGCCTTAGCTACAAATTGTCAAATTAATGACCTCTCTTATTTTGATCGAAAGAATTATTTTTACCCAGATCTTCCTAAAGGCTATCAAATTACCCAATTTGAAAAGCCAATTGCTCAAGATGGTTATATTGTTATCGCCGATGCTCTTGGTGCAGAAAAAAAGATTCGCATTGAGCGAATTCAAATTGAAGAAGATACTGGTAAATCGACACACGAAGGTGAAGTCTCGCTCATTAATTTAAATCGTTGTGGAACTCCACTTATTGAAATTGTCGGTTGTCCCGATATAAGAACTCCAGATGAGGCTTCTGCTTATCTCAAAAAACTTCATTCAGTTTTGACGTATCTGGGAGTTTGTAGCGGGAACCTTCAAGAGGGAAATTTTCGATGTGATGTAAACGTTTCTCTCCATCCAAAAGGATCGGAGAAATGGGGAACGAGAACAGAAACGAAAAACTTAAATTCCTTTCGCAATGTCGAAAAAGCAATCGAATGTGAAATTTCACGTCAAGCAGAACTTCTCGATCGCGGAGAGAAAATCGTTCAGCAAACTCTTGGTTTTGATGCTGAGACAATGAAAATATCCGTCTTAAGAACTAAATCGGATGCTCATGATTATCGATATTTTCCCGAGCCCGATTTGATTCCAGTTTATATAACAGCAGCTGAAAAAATAAAATGGAAAGAAGAATTACCTGAATTACCTGAAGCGAAGGTTGCCAGATTTATTACTGAGTATGGTATTCCAAGCTACGATGCTGAAGTTTTAACTGCTGATAAAAAATTAGCCAGTTATTTTGAGGCGGTAGCAAGAGCATATACTGGTGAAGCTAAAAAGGCTGCAAACTGGATCATGGTTGAGCTTTTAAGATTATTAAATGAGTTTAATATCGATGTCGACAAATCACCTGTTGAATCTTTGGAGTTAGCAGCACTTTTAAATGCTGTCCACGATGGAAGAATTTCTGGTAAACAAGCAAAGGATGTTTTTCTTAAAATGTTTGATGAGAAAAAAGGCGCAGATGCTGTTATTAAAGAACTAGGCTTAGTACAAATCTCAGATACGGAAGCACTCATTGAAGTCGCAAAAAAAATAGTAGACTCTAATCCAACACAAGTAGAGCAGTATTTATCGGGAAAAGATCGAGTTTTTGGATTTTTTGTTGGGCTAATGATGAAAGAGACAAAAGGACAGGCAAATCCACAAATTGCAAACGATATAATGAAAGAAATATTAGAGAGTCGCAAAGTATAAGGGCCGTATGAAATCAAACAAATTAAAAATAATTGCAATCGCTATTCTTGTATTCGCTATTTTTTTCGGAGGTGCATTTTATTATACTTCAACAAAATTAAGGCCAGAAGAAATCAAGAAAATGACCATTGAACAAACTAAAAAATTATTTCCAAAGGCTGAAGCTACTTTAGATAAAGTAGATATTAGCTGGGGGCTCAATTTCAAAGTAAATCTGGAAAAGTTTTCAATAAAAGCTATTAAAGAAAATCAAAAAATTGAAATGATTTCTGTGGATCAACTCTCTGTTAAAATACCGTTCTGGGCAATTTTAACCGGCTCAGGCATTCTTGAGATCAAGCTTGATGCACCCGTTTTAAACTACCAGGAGTTTACGGAGGGCAATAACTGGACCTATGCGATGAGGGATAAAAAAACAGAGGAAGAAAAAAATAAAGGTCAAAAAGAAGGAGACAAGACAGCTTCAAGTTCAGTATTAGGAATATTTGGTAAAAGCAAAATAAATGTGAAGTTTGCTGATGTTGTCGTAAAATATAGCCTTCGAGATAAGTCAAAAGGGGAATTAAAAGTTTCTCGCTTTTTAATTAAAGGGTTAAACTTTGAGTCTTCCACTGCTTTTGAGATCGCATCAAACGCAAATTTTATATTGAAAGATAAATCGAATATTTCATTTGACACGATTGCAATTGGGGAATTTAACATTGTAGATCTTTTAAAAAATGGGTCAGTTAGCTCAACTGTAATCGTCAAAGTGCATAATATTGCAAAGTCTGGCCTTGATTGGAAGTTTCCAGAGATTACAACAAATATAGATTTCCTTCTAAAAAAAGAAGGAGAGCTATCTGGAAAATTAACAACTTCATTTGAGTCACAAAATAAAATTTCAGCTAATTTTAAAATGACAAAAATAGTTGAAATAAGTGATATCAGTGTCGATATAGTGTTAAAAGATATTGCAGCCATTATGGGTTTAGATAAATCCATAGACTTATCAAAAGCAAAATTTTCTTCTAAGGGTTTTGTCACTTATGGAGAAGATAAGAAAATTAATGCCAATTTAAACTTTAATATTTCACCAGGTATTAGTTATTCAAAAGATGGAATTATTGCTTCTACTACCATTGTAGGAGAACTTAAAGAAAGAGATCTTTCGGTTAAGGCCAAAACGGAAGCTCTTGATGGGCAATTAACTACGGCAATATTTGGACAATTTGATCCCAATGAAAAATTTGAATTGAGCAAGCTTAGACCATTTGATATTCGTGTTGTAGCTAATGGGATGAAAATTCCAGAAAAAGTAATTCGTGCTAAGTTATGGGATAAGAAAAAAGAGGAAGCAGATTCCGTAGATGAAGAAAAAAAATTAGCAGAATCTTCCGGAGCACAACCACCCCCAGTTGGTCTGCCTCCGTCACAAATAAATATTGACTGGAGCAATATCAACGTCGGAGGTGAGGATTTTTCAGGTCATGGTAAAGTGATTACAAGCCTTACTGCCATAGCTATTGATAATTTGGTGTTTAAGTTTTCTAAAGGTAGTGGCAAGATTTCTCAATCTATGAATTTGGGAAAAAACTCAACAGAATCTAAATTTAATTTAGAAGTAACAAACTTAAACCTTTCATCCTTTAAAGCTTTTTTACCTCCATTCGTAGAAAATTTTACCGGCAACTTCACGGGAAAAGTGAATGGATCAGCTACAATGTTTAAAAACGGGAAAGCTTCAGCTTACGACGTAACAGTTATTGCGGATGCTAAAAATGGAGAAGTAAAAAAATTAAATATCTCTGACTACATTAATCCTATGCTGGCGAATATTCCTGCTATTAGTGACAAAATGAAAAATAAGCAGGTTAAAATTGATGGTAATTTTGAAACACTTACAATGAAAGGACATTTTACTAATGGGCAATACACCATTTCGGCATTTGACTTTGTTGGAATTAATAAAAAAGTCCAAATTAACGGAAATGGAGAAATATATCCAATCCCAGGCTCATCTAAACTTTCTCTAATGGAAGTGAATTTTATTGATAACACAGGCAAAATTTCAGAAGTTCTGTTGGCCAACGTAGGAACAAAAGTTTTACCTATGAGAGTAAGTGGTCCAGGCTTTGATATGAAGCCAGACTATGCTTATACAATTTCAAAACTAGCAAAGGGTGCTTTAAAAATCAAAGGCAAGGACGAACTAAAGAAAGTTATTGATAAAAATATTGATAAACTAGTTCCAGCAGCCGCAAAAGAGAAAGTTCAAGGCCTTTTAAATGGATTATTTAAAAAGAGATAGTCCAACTAAATAAGAGAATAGAAATGACTGAATTAATGCCTCTTAAATATGAAAATGAAATCCTAAAGTTATTAGATCAGCGCCTACTTCCGACAGAGGAGGTTTATTTAACAACAAGAACAATTGAAGATTGCTTTCATTCCATAGTTGATATGGTTGTACGAGGAGCACCTCTGATTGGTTTCACTGGTATTTGGGGAATGGCCCTATTCGTAAAACATAATCCTAAAGCAACATTTGAACAATTTGCAAGAGCTGCAGAATATTTAAAGAGTGCTCGTCCTACTGCGGTTAATTTAGCATTTGAAATTGATCGATGTGTGGAAATGGCAAGACTTGAGACTCACTTGAATGCTGTTTATCCAAAGCTAGTTGCCCATGCTAATTTTGAGATGAATAATCTTTATGAGAAAAATCTAAAAATGGCTAAGTTTGCTGAAAGTGAATTGCAACGAATTTATGGAGATCGGCCACTTAATGTAATGACTATTTGTAATACTGGAGTACTTGCTTGTGGTGTCTTGGGAACAGCCCTGGGTGTTATTATCAATCTTCATAATCAAAAGAAACTCAAAAAGGTTTATGCCTCAGAAACAAGACCGTATTTGCAAGGATCGCGATTAACAAGTTTTGAACTTTTAAAAGCAAATATAGATCATCAGATAGTTGTTGAAGGTGCAGCTTCTTACTTGATGAAAAATAAATTAGTGGATGCTATTTTTGCAGGTGCAGATCGTATTGTTGAAAATGGAGATACGGCTAATAAAATAGGTACTTCAAGCTTAAGTATCATTGCTAAACATTACGGTGTTCCTTTCTATATAGTCGCACCGACAAGTTCATTTGATTTGAACCTTAAAACTGGAGAGCAAATTGAGATTGAATTGCGTGATCCCAATGAAATTTTGAAATATAAAGAACATCATATCGCTCATCCAGAGGCTAAGGCGTTAAATCCAAGTTTTGATGTCACTGATCATAACTGCATAACTGGTATAATTTGTGAAAACGGAATCATTGATCCAATGATCCCGGGAAGTGTGCGTGAAATATTGGAGAAAAAATGATCCGAGCTAGTGTTGATATAGGATCAAATTCAGTTCTTTTACTAGTAGCTGAAGTCGATAAGATATCTGGGAGAATAATTAAAGAAATTCTTAATCTGTCTTCTGTGACTTCTCTTGGAAAGGATTTAGATAAAACTAAAAAATTTCATCCAGAATCAATGGCCGCCACTAAAATAGCTTTAACTTTATATAAAGCGGAATTAGATAAAATTAATTTTGAGATAGGCAATGTTTTAGTGACTGCAACGGAAGCCTCTAGAATCGCAATTAACGCCAAAGATTTTTTTCTAGAAATATTCAAAGAACTAGGTTTTAAGATCATTCTTGTTTCTGCTCTCGGCGAAGCTTACTACACCGCTCTTGGCGTCGGATCCACTTTAGAAGGTAATGAGCAGGTGGTGATTATGGACATGGGAGGTGCTTCAACTGAGTTGATTAAAATTAAGTTGGATCCTTTTGAAATTCTTTCAACCATTAGCTTGCCGGTGGGTTCTGTGCGTGCAGCTGATTGGCTCTTGGAAAATAATTTTGAAAGTAATATGGCCACAATTCTTGATCGCGATTTTTCTCCTTATATGACCAAGTCATTAATTGGAGTTGCGGGTACAATGACTTCACTTGCTTCTATGTTTTTTGGGCATCATCAATTT
>CANFNL010000134.1 GCA_947448205.1 Bacteriovoracaceae bacterium | reverse complement strand
GCATTTGGATGGCGATTTGAACGATAGGTATATAGTAGTTTTTGCGATCAAAGCGCAGCGTGCATTGGGTAAAAATTTTCCCTTTCGAAAAGCGCTCCTTTTCGGCTTCATCAACCAAAAAGCTTGTTCCACCTGTTGATATATCGAGAGCGTCAAAGACCTGTTCGTCAATTTTAAATTGAATAGGAATAACGGCGCTGGCATTGAGTCGAAAATTTCCTCTTTGCTGGCTTTTGAAAATATCTTGTTGGATTTCTAGAGAATAAGTTAAATCTTCTGGGTGAAACTTTAAGCGTCCGCCAGTGAAATAATTGATTTTATCTTCAATTGGAACCTTGATGAGTACTTGTTTTCCAGCTTTGAGCGATCCAGTTATCTTGGTGAGAAGTTTGCCAGTAGGTTTTAGTTTAATAATTTTAGGGTGTGGGAAATATTCAATAGCGATATAAAGCTCTGCCAACTCTTCACTTTCACCTTTTTCCCAAACTGTTAATGGCTGCGCTTTTTCAAGTGAGCACTGCATCTGCATGGTCTCTGCAAATTCATTGGGGGAAACTGGATGAAAATAATGTTTCTTATTAGGGTCATTTTTTTCTGTCATAATCAATATTTTCGGCACTTAGACACTAGGACTTTAGCTGGGCTTTTTTTTCCAGACTTTAGCTGACTTTTTAGGTAGAGTGCAACCTCTATGACTAGTTTTAATCTTGATAAAATGAATTGCGAATTAAAAGCAGGATTGGCCCATTACACTTTAGGCCCTGCTTCTTCTGCAATAGATCTCAATGCACTTTTGGGCAAAAGGCTAATTCTTAAATTTCAACTTGAGATTAATTGCACTCATTGTGGCCTAAAAGTAAAAAAAGCTTATTCTGGTGGCTATTGCTATAAATGCTCCTTGAAGTTAGCTGAATGCGATATGTGCATTTTAAAACCAGAGCTCTGTCATTTCGCTGCAGGTACTTGTCGCGAACCTAGCTGGGGAGAAGCCAATTGCATGATCCCTCATTATGTCTATTTGGCCAATTCCTCAGGACTAAAAGTAGGTATTACGAGGTCGACTCAAATTCCTACCAGATGGATAGATCAAGGGGCAGTAGCTGGCCTTCCTATTTTAAAAGTTTCAACTCGCTACCAGTCCGGATTATTTGAAAAATTATTGGCCAGTGAACTCAACGACAAAACTGATTGGCGTAAAATGCTTAAGGGCAATATCGAAGAAATAGATTTAATCCAAAAGCGCGATGAAGTTTTTGAACTTTTCGGAGAATCTCTGGATTCACTGGAGAATGAATTAGGCGCCGGTCAAATTGAAATTTTAGAAAATTTAAAACCGACAACAATTGAATATCCTGTTTTAGTTTATCCAGAGAAAGTCAGTACTCTATCTTTAGATAAAAATGAAAGTGTCGGTGGAATTTTGCAGGGAATTAAAGGCCAATACCTGATCTTTGATACAGGGGTCATCAACATAAGAAGTCATACAGGTTATAAAGTAGCAATAGAGATATAAAATTAGATTTCAATAGGAGTTTTCATGAAAACCGATACACCAAAAATTATTAAGCTTAGTGAATATAAAAAGCCCCATTATGTAGTTGAAACTATCGATTTGATTGTCGCGCTCGATAATACCGAAACTCTTGTTCAAACAAGAATGAAAATTGTAAAAAATTCAGAAGAAATTGCTCCTTTAGTCTTAAATGGCGAAGAGTTAATTTTAAAGTCGGTGGCCATAAATGGAAAGAAATTAGCTGCAAGTGATTACAAAGAAGCTAATGAGACATTAATAATTAATGACGTTCCTTCTGAATTTATTTTAGAAATAGAAAATATTGTCAACCCTGAAGCCAATAAAACTCTCGATGGTCTCTATAAGTCTGGAAGTATTTTTTGTACTCAAAATGAGCCTGAAGGATTTAGAAGAATCACTTACTATATCGATCGACCGGACAATATGGCTAAATTCACCACTAAGATTATTGCTGATAAAAAACTTTATCCCGTATTGCTTTGTAATGGAAATCCAATAGGTAGAGGCGATCTAGAAAATGGAAAGCATTTTGTGATGTGGGAAGATCCTTTTAAAAAACCTAGTTATCTTTATGCTTTAGTGGCGGGGGATTTAGGTCTAGTTAAAGACACGTATAAAACTAAGTCAGGCCGCAATGTCGAATTGGAAATTTATTGCGATAAAGGCAATGAAGATAAATGTCATCACGCTATGGAGAGTTTAAAAAAATCGATGAAGTGGGATGAGGATCGTTTTGGGCTTGAGTACGATCTTGATATTTATATGATAGTTGCCGTTGACGCTTTCAATATGGGGGCCATGGAAAATAAAGGTCTTAATATTTTTAACTCTGCATACGTTCTTGCAAATCCCAAAACTGCAACGGATGCTAACTTTTATGGAATAGAATCAGTTATCGGTCATGAGTATTTTCATAATTGGACAGGAAATAGAATCACTTGTCGTGATTGGTTTCAATTGACTTTAAAAGAGGGATTAACCGTTTTTCGCGACCAAGAATTTTCGGCCGATATGAACTCTCGAAATGTCGAGCGTATACAATCTGTTATGGGGCTTCGGGCATCGCAGTTTTCTGAAGATGCTGGACCGACGAGTCATCCAATAAAGCCAGAGACGTATATTGAAATCAACAATTTTTATACCGCTACAATTTATGAAAAAGGTGCTGAAGTTATTCGTATGATTCAAACCCTCTTAGGTGTTGATGGTTTTAGAAAAGGAATGGACAAATATTTTGAACTCTTCGATGGCCTTGCCGTTTGCACAGAGGATTTTATTCATGCCATGAGTGTCGCCAATAACAATTTTGATTTTACACAATTTAAGAATTGGTACTCTCAAAATGGGACTCCAAAAATTATTGCCACCACAAACTACGATGCAGAGAAGAAACAATTTAGACTTACTCTTGAACAAAAATTACCAGAAAATACTGTCGCAGGGGCTCTTCCTTACCACATTCCTTTTAAAATTGGTTTAGTAGGAGCTAACGGAGTAGACCTCGTGGCGAAAACTCTTGAGTTAAAAAGCTTTAAAGAAGAATATCTTTTTGAAAATATTTCTGAGCGACCAGTAGCTTCACTCAATAGGGATTTTTCAGCTCCCGTGAAGCTTACTAGTGATTTATCTTTTGAAGACCTTCTGTTTTTAATGGCCCACGATAGTGATTCTTTTAATCGTTTCGAAGCAACTCAAGTTGTCGCTCAAAAACTAATCGCAGAACTGATTAATGATTTAAAAGTGAACAAAGAGTTGATTCTCAACGCTCAGTATATTGCAGCTTATGGTAAAATATTAGCTGACTCCAAAATAGATGCCGCTTTTAAAGCTCTCTCGATGACTATTCCGGCAGAAGGAGTTTTTCATCTTGAACAAGCAGAAATCATGTATTTAGAAACTCAAAAAGTGCGAGATTTTGTAAGAACAACACTGGCCAATGCTTATCAAGATGAAATCGCTAAAATTTATCAATCACTCAATGTTGAAAGTCAGTATAAGCTCGATCCAAAGTCTATGGGAGAGAGGGATTTGAAAGGAAAATGTCTAGACTTACTCTCTCTTGTTTCTGGGGATAAATATAAGTCGACTGCTTTTGAGCAATTTAAATCTGCCACAAATATGACTGATGAAATCGGATCGCTGACAACACTTGTTTTGAATAATTCTCCCTTTAAGGCAGAAGCCTTAGAGATTTTTTACAAAAAATGGAAGCATGAGACACTGGTCATCCAAAAATGGTTAACTGTTCAAGCTCAGGCAAGTTATGATTCAACTTATGAGACAGTCTTGAAGTTGGAAAGTGATAGTGTCTATGATCGAACGATTCCCAATCTTATCCGATCACTCATTGGGCAATTTGCTGCAAATAAAATTCAATTTAATCACAGCTCAGGTCGAGGATATAAATTAGTTGCCGATAGAATTATTGAATTAGATAAACTTAATCCTCAGGTAGCTTCTAGACTTGCTTCAGCTTACAAAGATTTTAAGCGATTACCAGAACCTTTAAAAAGGTTGATGAAAAATGAATTGGATAGAGTTTTAGTAACACCTAATTTATCAAAAAATGTTTTTGAAATTGTATCTAAGATATTAGCATAGTTATTCTAGCAGGATCTTTATTTGCGAGATCCTGCTAGATTATTTTATTTACTATTTTTTAAACAATTTTCAATTTTTGATTGTTTAAAGTATGTTCCGCTGTCACTGGCTAGAGGATCCGAAAGAATTTCTTTTATACTTTCGATTTTAGCAATTTTACCTATAGTAAAATCCATTTCTTCATTTATTTTTGCTCGAACTTCTACAGTACGCTTTAAGTATGGTGTGAGTTTAATTGATTCATTAAAATCAACTTTTAAATTTATTTCTGAATCCGTGTTAGGATAAACAACCAGAGTAGAAAGACCGTTCATCATTTTTACTTTTGCTCCAATGATGTATTGCCCACATGGAAATGCCAATTGAGCAAAGTTGATAGTTGCTACTAATGCCATTGTTTTAAATGGTAACTTGTTCATAGCACAAAATCCTTACAAGGATTTTTCTCTTTTGTTTGAGGCCCTAAATCAGTGTACATTAAATCATATAATTTTCGCTCTTCTGTCGCGATCTGAGTTGCAATTTTTTCCGTTCCTTCCATTGTTGCTAATTTTTCTTTAAATTTATTTTTATATTCTCTCAAATTTGGATATCGAGAGAGGATCTCCTGCTGCTTAGCAAGCATTTTAGAATGCATTTCAATTGAAGCATCATAGTCAAGATAATCGGCGGGTTTTTTATATTTAGCGCGAGAAGCTTTTAAATTAATTATTGCTTGTATAAAGTCTGCCTCTAAAATTTCTTTCCAGGTGAAACTATGTTCCATTTTTATTACTGTTTTTCCATTTTGAGCAATCCCTACGAATGTTTCCTTGCGTTCTAATTCTGGAACTCCCCAAGAATTGAGCATATTTATATATTGATCTTGCTTGGATTTATAATCTGCAACGAGTGATATAAGACGATTAATATTAGGAATATTATTGGTCATATTAAGGGCACTAATTGCTTTTAGTGTATCAAATTGTTTTAATAGATTTGCATATTGATTTTGGCGCACACATTGCCCATTTATGGTAGCAGCATCGAGAAGATAATTATTCATTTTATCTGACAGAGGATCGGCTTCATAATAGTAGAGATAGGGTGTAATCATTGGATAAAAATCTCGATTAATTGCTCTTCCTGTTGAAGTGGAAATCATTGGGAAAGATTGATCAGTTGTAACTTTTCTAGCTTGTAAAAATACATCTTCAAGTGTTTTACCGGCTTTCATTTTAGCCACAAAATTATTTGGAAAGGCAGTTGTTCCTGTATATCCAAAATGATTTGTACCAGACGAGGAAATAACACATGTCGTATCATTTGATAAAGGAATGGAATTCCCTGAGTGGCAACTAAAATCTAAAATAGCAAGTTTAATTTTGTTGTCTGCAGCCAACTTAGTTAAATCTTTTAGAACATCGAGACTAACCATTGTAGCTTCTTGTTTATCATTGAGGTTTTCTTTGCTGGCGCTAGGTCCTACAGAAATATGGTGAGTAAGCTCTGAGGTGTCATTGATAGCACCATGACTTGAGATCATGATCATAAGTTGATCACCCTCTTTTAATTTCCCAGTTTTAATTTGGTTTTCATAATTTTTAATGATGGCTTTGAAGTTATTGGCCGTAAAAGTGCTTTTTCTCATTACATCTGGGAATTTCGTCGATAAAAGTGCTTCGCTTTGGGAATGTCCTCCATCAAAACTAATAGTACTACTCCATTTATTTTCTTGAAGGAATTCATCCATGGAATTGAAAGTGGAATCAAAAATGGTCTTATCAAGATTTCTTGGTTCGCCACCGCCACCTATAATAGCAATTGATCTCTCTGCCAAAACTTGATTGCTAAAAATAAGTAAAGTTATGGCAGTTAAAATGATTAGGCGATTCATAAGGAATTCTCCATAAATAATTAACTTATTTTGACACATTTTAGAATTTTGCTCAACCTCCAGTTTGCCTCCTCTTAAATTGTTGAGGAGGCACAAAAGTGAATCCGTTTTTAGTAACTTATATGATTATTTTAGATAAAGAGATTTCCCAGAACTTAAGAGGTCGTCGCAGGCTTGGGCAATTCTTTCAACCATCGATTTTTCAGCAACCTTTAACCACTCTCTAGGATCGTAGTGTTTTTTAGACCCCACTTCACCATCGATTTTTAAAACCTTATCATAATTTTTCAACATATAATCGACCACAGTTCGCGTGTAAGCATACTGAGTATCGGTGTCGATATTCATTTTAATGACGCCATAATTAAGTGTTTCGTGAATTTCAAAAAGCTCTGAGCCAGAGCCTCCATGAAAAACTAAGTAATGTTCTGCTTCAACTCCTAGGGCATCTCTTACTGCAAGCTGACCATCTTTTAAAATAGTAGGGCGAAGTTTAACATTGCCTGGTTTGTAAACTCCATGGACATTTCCAAAAGTAGCAGCATACATAAAAGGTCCTATTGGTCTGAGGGCTTTGGCGATTTCTACCATTTCGTGAGGTGTGGTATAGAGTTTATCCGCGGGAGCGTGTTCATTGTTGACTCCGTCTTCTTCACCACCAACCACACCGGTTTCAACTTCTAAAAGAATTTCACTTTTAGCACATCTCTCCAGAAGTGCTCTTGATTGCTTAATGTTTTCGGCCAAGGGAAGTTCTGAGCCATCAAACATATGCGAATTGAAAAGATTAGCTAGTCCATTAGCACGTCTTTTTTCGGTTTCGGCAATTAGGGGCAACATGAAGCTCTCGACATATTGGGGATGGCAGTGATCTGTATGAAGCGCGATTAAGACTCCATATTTTTCGGCCATTAAATGGATGTGTTGAGCAATCGAAATCGCTCCCAAGGCCATATCTCCAGCCGCTCCAGAGGCAAACTTTCCACCTCCGGTAGATACT
>CANFNL010000133.1 GCA_947448205.1 Bacteriovoracaceae bacterium | reverse complement strand
TCTAATGCAGTCATTGAAAATACTGAAAAAATAAATGTATTTGAAATGAAGAGAAAAATTCTCGAGCAAAATAAATTGATTCAAAACTTAAATCATGAAGTTGCTAATGTCGATATAAGTCTTGGTCTACAAAATAAGAAGTATTTGAAACTGGCAGATGAGCGAGCTAAGATAGAGCAACAACTTAGTTCTGCTCGAAAAAATGCTGATCTTGACGGTTTAAATCTTAAAAAAAATTATAATGATACCAAGTCAATTTTAATGGGTGTTCTTTTAAATAAATTAGAAAAAACTGAAAGTAGCTCCGATCTTTTAACTCGTAAAATTCTAGTCGAAAATCTACAGAGAAGACTCCTCGATCTAGATGGAATGATGAAAACCAATAAAACAATTCAAGATGATGTCGAAAGACTCTATCTGCGTCTTGAAGATTCCATGAAAACAGAAAAAGAATTATTATCGATTATGAATGAACTTGAGCTTCGAAAAAAAGAGCTTCATGCTACTCTTGAACAAGAAAATCAGAAAAAAACTCTGGCCCAAAATACTTTTGAAGATTCAAAAAATAGATTAGCCATTGAGAGAGAATCAATTCGAAAAAAAGAGATTAAGGAGAAGCTGCAGCCTGTTCAAATAACTGAAGAAATTAAAATTCCTTCTCAGTCTCAAGGTGTTAATTCTCAAGCCTCATTAATAGGAGCTGATTTTTTACCGCCGATAGCTGCCAATTTAGGTATTGATTATACCAAGAAGGGAGTAACTTTTAACTTCCAAGGGAAAAATGAAGTTCACGCTCCTAAGGGGGGGAAGGTTGTTTATACTGGATCCCTCGCAAGCTACGGAAATGTATTAATGATTGATCATGGCAATGATACGAGAACGGTGTTGTTGGGACAATTCGATTATGCCGTAAAAAATGGAGATGTGGTTAAGGCCACTCAGATCATTGGTTACACCAATCCTCGATCCAATCAAGGATTAGGTGATGGAAAAATTTATTTTGAAGTAAGAAAAAACAATTTAGCACAAAATACATATTTGCTTTTAGATAAAAAATTACTCGCAAAAAATATATCTAAATAGCATCTATCTTCTAGGGAAGGAGTAGATCATGAAAAGAGAACTGTCGAGTCTCTTGCTTTTAGCACTTTTATTTGGTTCCAATCAAAGTGCGATCGCCGCAACAGCACAAACAACTATTGATACTTCATCTGAAGCCATCAAGAAATCCCGTTATGAAAAGCTTGAGCTTTTTAGCAAAGTCCTCTACTTGATTGAGTCTCAATATTACCGCGAAGTTGACACTGAAAAATTAGTTGAAGGTGCGCTCAATGGTATGATGAATACTCTTGATCCTCATTCAGCTTTTTTAGATCAAGAAATTTTTGCAAAGATGCAAGAGGAAACTTCTGGAGAATTTGGAGGGCTAGGAATTGAAGTCACACAAAAAGAGGGACTATTAGTTATTATAACTCCGATAGAAGATTCTCCGGCATATAAGGCGGGTATAAAGCCAGGTGACAAAATTGTTGAAATCAATCATGAATCGATGGTTGGAGTATCTCTTGAGCAGGCGATTGATCGTTTAAGAGGCAAAACAAAGAGCAAAATTATTTTAGGAATTGCTCGCGAAGGAGTTGAGGGAGTAAAGAATTTTGAAATTACTCGTGAAATTGTATATATCAAACCTGTAAAGTCAGAACTTATACAAGATCAGTATGCCTACATTCGTTTAACTCAATTTCAAAAAAATTCGGCCGAATATATTTCTGATGCCATCGTTAAAATGCGGTCTCAATCAAAATCTGGATTAAAGGGCATTGTTCTAGATTTACGCTCAAATCCTGGAGGACTGCTAGATGAAGCAGTGGATGTCTCCTCAATCTTTCTAAAAGATGGAATTGTTGTATCAACTGAAGGCAGAGATCCTAAGAATAAAGAAATTAGATATGTAAAAAAATCTGGACATAAAGAACTTGATATACCAGTTGTCATTTTAATTAATGGATCTACGGCTTCAGCTTCTGAGATTGTTTCAGGGGCCTTGCAAGACTCCAAGCGGGCCATCATTATGGGAACTCAATCATTTGGTAAAGGCTCAGTTCAATCAGTTGCTAAGATTGATGATAAAATAGGCTTAAAATTAACGATTGCCCAATATATGACTCCGAGTGGGAGAAAAATACAGGCAGTAGGAATAAAGCCAGATGTGCAAATCGATGAAGTTGAAGCTGAGTTTGTGGAAAACAATAAAAAAGAGACAACTTTTATTCGAGAAAAAGATTTAAAAAATCACTTAACGGCAACTGTTGAAACCGCAGAAGAAAAAAATGCTAGAGAAGAATTGGAGCTGAAAGAAAGAATTGAGAGAACTGAAAAATTTAGACAAATGAGAGAGAAAAAGAAGAAGATTAAAGTCAAAGAGGTCACAGCAACAAGTGATGACGATGATAACACAAAAAAAATTGCACCAAAAGATGACTATCAGGTTAGTCAGGCTATAAATTATCTAAAAAATATCGGACTGATAAAAAGTTTAAAAATATAAAATATTTTGAAAATCCACGATGGATTGTATGCATACCAAAGGCAGGAGCCGATGCAAGAGATATGAGTAAAGAATGGATATTGATTTTAAAAATGTCACGGAAGTCATAGGAGAAATTAAGAATCTCTTAGAAAATGAATTTCGAAATGTCTCCATTGTAGGTGAAATTACAAACCTTTCTCTCTCTTCTGCCGGTCATTGGTATTTCACTTTATCAGATAAAGACTCTGCCATAAATGCTGCACTCTTTAAAATGGATGCCCTAAGGAATCCACATATTAAAAATTTAAAAGATGGTGACAAAGTCATTGTTGGTGGCGATATAAGTGTTTATCCAAAAAGAGGGACCTTTCAAGTAATTGCTAAAAAAATAATTCCTTTTGGTAAAGGAGATCTCAAAGCAGAGTTTGAAAAATTAAAACGCAAACTCGCAAGCGAAGGACTTTTTGATCTCGATGCTAAAAAAGCAATCCCCCCACTTCCAAAAAGAGTTGCGATCATTACTGCCTTAAGAGGAGCAGCTCTAGCTGATTTTATTAATATTTACAAAAGGCGCTCCATTTGGATGGATCTCTTAATTGTTCCAACTCTCGTCCAAGGAGACGATGCTCCAAGGGCACTAAGAGCTTCTCTTCATAATGTCATTAAGTTCTCGATGGAAGCCTCGCTAGAGAAAAAAATTGATCTAATTATTCTCGCTAGAGGAGGTGGAAGTCTTGAAGATCTTTGGGCCTTTAATGATGAAGGTCTAGCATGGGATTTATTTAATTGTCCTATTCCTACAATTAGTGCTATTGGGCATGAAATTGATTTTTCCATATCAGATTTTGTTTGTGACTTTAGGGCAGAGACACCTTCGGCAGCAGCGGAAGTAATTACACATCAGCAAACACTTATAAAAGATAAAATCCTATCGCTTAAGCAGCGTCTAGTGAGTATTAGTGAAATTAAATTAAGTCGAATAAGCAACAGGCTTAAATATGCACACCCACACTCTATTTTAAATATTATTTTAGGCTTGCTTAGTAATTATCAAAAAAGGCTTACCAGGAATAATCTTAAAAATCGACTTAATGAGCTGACTCACATTCACGAGTTTTATCTTGAGCTAGATGAAAATATTGAGAGAATGAAAACGTTACTAAAAGAAAAAATGACAAAGTTGAATCATCAAATAGATAAATCTCACAGACTCCTCGAAGTCTTAAATCCTAAAAATGTTTTGGAAAGGGGCTATGGATATGTTGAAACCAATCGAGGGAATGTTGTTTCTTCAGCTGAGATTTATGACAAGCTAGAAGATCAAACAACTTTAAATCTTCATTTTTATGATGGCACAAGAAAGATTCAAAAGATTGAAGAATAAGCTTTTTATGAAAAATAAATATAAGACAAGAATAAATTTTGTAATCGATCCAGTTCTCATTAATGAGGATAGAACTGATTTTTTAATCCGTGCCTTACAAGATGAAAAAATTAAATATAGTTCAGATTTTAAAGAATTCAACGACCTTTCACTAATAGTTATATTTACGAGCAAATCAAGTCTTCGGGTATATTCTAAATATAAAAATAAAATTTTAGTAATGGACTCTAATGAAGACTTAGAGGGTGCGGTCATAGATAAGATAAACTTAAATTCTCATGATGAAATACGCAGCTATATAGAAAAAATAAAATTAGTTGAAAGTCGATTAGTCTTTCAAGCAAAGATCAAAGAGAGTGAACAAGTTTATGAAAAAATAAAAGCACTTAATTTTAAAAAAAAAGCTGAAACTTTTCTGGAACTAGGGGATGATCAAAAAAAAGATCTAGATTCACTTCTAGAATTAGAAATTGAGCTTTTACGCTTGGAAAATATTCAAGAATGGAATCTTCAATTTAAAATTTTCACCAAAAAGCATGTGTTGTTGCAATACCTGGCTTTTTATAATGCCAGTGACCTGGTTGGAAATGATATTATCTTAGATGATTTTACCTTTGTTTTTAGTTTTCCCATTAAGGATTTTTACTTAGTTTTAAAATTTAAATCTGCTAATTACATTGAAGAATCTGTTTTTTTTGAAATGTTAATGACCATGATAATGCGAACGATTCAAATTCAAGATCAGCAGCTCATTAATACTGATGGTGAGATTGATTTTTGGAAAAAAATATTTTCTAAAATTCCTTACCCAATGGCAGTTATTTCTAGTTTGGGAGATCTTTTGATCTATAATGAATCTTTTGCCAAAATTGGTATATTGCCTAAGGAGTGTTTGCGTTTTAAAGACCATGAAAGTTTAGAGATTTTTCAACAGTTTTATAAAGTACGGCGTATAGAATTTTCTATTGCACTTCTCAATGTTTCATATTTTGTATTTTATACATCTGAAGCAAAGGAATTAGAGGATGTATCGCTATCACCATCAGTATTTGGAGAGAAATATGTTTCAAGTAAAAATGTAGAAAAGAGTTCGATGGATGAGTTGGGAATTATTTCAAGCAGTATTGCTCATGAACTCAATAATCCACTCGCAGGCATTTTAGCAGCACTCTCGCTTCTCTCTTTAGAAGAAGGTTGGTCTGAGGATAACTTGATAGATCTTGCAGATATGAAGAATGGGGCCAAGAGATGTAAGGAATTGGTCGAAATATTTTTAGGATTTTCTAAGTTCGAACCAGTGATAGGCGAAACACCTTCTATACATGGCTCTCTAGATCAAGCCCTTAATTTATTACGCTTTAGAATGATTGAATCTAATTTAAGGTTAGATATGCGCTACGTTGCGACTCTTGAATTGTTTTCTCATCAGGTTAATTCATCGATAATGTCGATGATTTTTTACCTGATACTAAGTGAACTTATGACAGCCTTTGCACATGAGAGACTCATTACTCAATCTAATATAAGTGCTATGTGTGGTGAAGTCTTAGAATTCAATAATCAAATTATGATGAAGTTGGATCATGATTTTGAATATGAGGATAAATTAGCACAATCAAAACTTATTCAGCATCTACTTGTTTTTGAAAAATTCGATATTAATTTTCTTCGAAAAGAAATTCGGCTTATTTATCGAGCTTAGTTGTTAAAGAAAAATTTGCGGGAAATGATAGTCATTAGGGTTCTTTTCTATAAATTGCTCTAATGGTTCTTTGAGATCAGCGTTCACAATTTTGTGAGCACTGGCATGTATTAATAAATATTCAGAGCTATTGGCAAGATAACTAACTAAAAAATTATGCATAATTGGAGCTAGATGATCTTTTTTTAGTTTTGATTGAATGACCCTAATACTTTTGGAATTAATGTACTGAACTAATTTATTTTGGTGGGTAGGATATCTAAAAACTAATTCCATTTTATGATGAAGTGATAATAATGGGTAAATGACATATTGTTCTGGAATCAAATGATTCATAATTACAAAATCATGACTAAAGACCAATGGAATTGTTTGATTAATTTCTTCAAAATCAATTTTATGAAATTCACATAGTTTTTGTATCGATTCTTTCTGTAATACTTCACTAATCTTAGAGAAGTAAGTCGACATTTCTATTAGGCCCTGAAAGAAAGGACCAATCATTTTAATTGTTAAAATTTCATAAGGTATATCTTTAATTTTTTGATTGATATATTTTGTTTCAGCTGGACTTCCTAAAGAAGGGATTGAAAAGAGCACAACCCCTTCAGTTCCCTTGAAGGTTATTAAATAGGGAGACTTGAGAGATTCAATTTGATTAATAATTTCTGAGGTAGGCGTCTCTTTTTTATAATGGATACGATCGAGCTCAAATTTATTTTTAGGGTAGTATAGACTATTTATTTTATGAATATTCTTATGAATGAAAATATGCAGATATTTCAATAATAATTCTGCTGCAGCTAAAGAATCATCTAGTGCCCTGTGAGCCTTTTGATGTTTTAAATTAAAAATCTTGCTCATGTAATTTAAGTTTGAGGTTAGCAAGTTGGGAATCATGTACTTGGTCATAAGATTGGTGCAAATAGCTTTATTTTTTAATTCCTCTTTGCCAAGTCTTCTTAAAACTGAATTAAAAAAGGGAACATCAAAAGAAGTATTATGAGCAACAAGGATAGATTCACCCATAAACTCCAATATTTCATCTATGACTTCTTCAATTACTGGGGCATCGAAGACGTCGGACTCTTTTATACTGGTTAATTTTTGAATAAATTCAGGAATAGGCATTTCTGGTTTGATTAAAAAGCTTTTATAGTCAACAATTTTTAATTGTTCAATTTTCACCAAGCCAATTTCGATAATTTTATCTGAAAGGTGATTCCCGCCAGTGGTTTCTAAGTCAAATACACAGAAAGAGAGTTCGTGTAATAGTTGATAAGAGCTATTCGCCATCATAATAATTTCCTAGTCGAACATTCGTTCGAATACCTAATAGATTTCTAGCTTACTCCGATCTAAAAATGTCTTCAAGTAGAAAAATGATTCCTCATTTTCCCTTTATGCCG
>CANFNL010000132.1 GCA_947448205.1 Bacteriovoracaceae bacterium | reverse complement strand
CTAGGGTTATAACTTTTTCTAAATTTATAATAGCTTTACTAAAATTTTTTCTTTGAAAAAAAATATCTGCTAATCCAAAAAGAGCAATTGTATCCAAGTCATCAATATCTAGAACTTTTAAAAACATATTTTCACGTCTTATATTTTCTTCCACTTTCTTTTTTTCATCATCTTCAAGCTGCTTTTTTAAAAGGGATTCTTTGCCAAAAAAAGCAAAAGACTTGACTGTAGCCAAAGATTTTTCAGCTTCAGCTTCTTCAATTTTTCCAAGCCGCATCAAAAACAAAGACTTATTAGTGTGGCCCATGACAGATTGTGGATTAACCTCTAGCAGTTTATCCATCCACTTAATCGCTTCTTCGAATTGTTCCAAGCGACCCAAAATAACCCCCAACGCCTCATACGAGTCAGCCAATTTTGGGTTAAAGGCTATCGCGCGTTTTAAATATTCTAAAGCTTCTGTGGAGTTCCCCTTTTGAAAGATATCTATAGCCATATGATATAATTCTAAAGCTGTTAGTTCAGTAGTTGAATTATTATACATAGGCAACTCACATACAGTGGCTTCTAATGTTAAATCGTCTAATTTTAATATTATTTTTTTCCCTATTACTCTATAATCCCGAAATAGTGAGACTTGCAGAAATTGACCGATTTGATAATTAAAGCGTCCTCCTTTTCTTGTCTCTAAAGAATTTTGGATTTTAAAATCGGTTTTTAGAAACGCTGTTAGGTCAATTTCTTTTTCTAACTTGAGTAGCACTGGGTAATAAGCTGCACCTCTATTATTTTCTATTTTTGCTACAGTTTCCTGTCCCAAAAAACATCCCTTTTTATAGGAGACAGCAACTTCATTTAAGTAGCTTTCATTGATATAAAAAGATTCATCAATATCTTGCTTCCATTTTGGCCAACCATTCAAAATACGAATTTCTTCTAATTCGAGTTCATTCGTTTTTGCTAAATTTGAATTTTCAAAAGAAGTTAAGCGAGACATGAGTCCATAATAATTAAAATCAAAACTTTCTTCGTCTTGTATATTCAGATCTGTTAAAGAACTAAATTGCAACCACAAAGGTTTATTTACCAAATCTAATTGAACGTCATCCATAATGATATATTGCTCAAAATCATCTTTAATTTTAATCACTAACTCACTTGGGCAAAGAATTAATAAATGAGTTTCTTTTTTAGCAATAAAAAAAAAAGATTTTAATTTTCCCTTTCTGTCTAATCGAGCTGTTATTTGTCCCTGATTTATTTTTATTTCCATTAGATCATTAGTCACTTGACCTTGAAAAAAACTTTCACGGTCACAACCAGTTACCTTAATTAGTGACCAATTTTTTAAAAAATACTGACTTGGTTGAAATCTTATTGATTGAAGAGACATTTTTTTATTTTAAACCGAAAAAGATTCACCACAACCACAGGTATTGTTTGCGTTGGGATTATTAAAAACGAAACCTTTTCCATTTAATCCATCTTTAAAATCTAACTCCACACCTTTTAAGTAAATAGAAGATTTAGGATCTATAAAAATTTTTACATCTCCAAAAGTTAAGACATTATCTTTTTCTTTTTTTTCAGAAAACTCTATCTTGTATGACAAGCCTGAGCAGCCGCCACCAATGACTCCCAAGCGTAGTCCAGTTTCTAATCCCTTATCTTCCTTGGAATAAATTTGTTTAATGTGAATGAGTGCTTTTTCTGTCACAGTTACTAAATTTTGCTCCATCGCTTACTTCCTTAATTTTAACGTAACCTACTAACTTAATAGTATATTAGCATATATTTCATGTGTTGTAAGTTTTTGCAAATATTATAGAATATAATAACAAGATATTAAAAGAATAAGGATTTCCCTGTATGGCCATTGTATTAATTATTACGACAAAAGATGGACAAGATATTGAAGTTCCATTATTCGGTAAATTTACAATTGGCCGATCATCTAGTTCTGACTTAAAAATTGAAGATAATCAAATAAGTGGAAAGCATGGTTATTTCGATATAAATCCAAAGGGACAAGTACTCTATTGTGATCTGGATTCTACAAATGGCTCCTATTTAAATAATAGTAAAATTCACAATACCATTATTAAAGTCAATGATGTACTTAAAGTTGGCAATACTCTAATCAAAATAGATTCAAAAAAACTTACCAATAAGGAATCCATTATCATTGGTAAAAGTAAAATAGAAGTCAATGATAATTCTAATTCTGATCAGCCCTTGGCATTGGCTAAATCTTTAACACCAATAAACCCCGAACTTAACAAGAATTTAAAAAATCTAAAAAAACCAATTAAACAAAAAAATAGTTTTGATAGGGCAAATGAAAAACTTATTGAGCAAGAGGAAAGCTCTGGACTAACTAAAATGTTAAAATTAGAGACTGCTAAAGGTAAAAAAAATAATTAACTTTTTTTAGGTATCCAATTTATCTCTTTTATATTTTTTTTAAAATTTATATATCGAGAAAGAACAAAGAAATAATCTGACAAGCGATTCATAAACCTCAAGGCTAATTCCGGTACTTCACCTGGATGTTGTTCTTCAAAATCAACCAATTGTCTCTCTACTCTTCGGCACACCGTACGACAGACATGAAATGCAGCTGCCTCCTGAGAGCCTCCTGGCAATATAAATGTTTTCAGGGGTGCTAGTTCTTTATCGTATTGATCGATCTGCTGTTCTAATTTTGTAATGAATATTTCTTGAATCTGTGGAAGATTATATTTTGAACGATTCTCTTTTTCACAGGCTAAATTACTCCCCAAATCAAACAGCGAAGATTGAATTTCATGCAAATAATCAACATTCCAAGTTTTATCGAGCATTGCAATGCCCATTCCAATAGAGGAGTTCAATTCATCAACTTCGCCATAGAGATGAATCCGTGGATCACTTTTTCTGATACGCGTTCCTCCAACCAAACCAGTAATTCCCAAATCTCCAGTGCGTGTATAGACTGCTGCTTTTGTCATTATAAACCTACATATTCCTTCGGTATTTTCCACCAACTTCATATAACAAGTTCGTGATCTGCCCAAGGCTGGCAAAATTTACAGTACTTAATAATTCTTCGAAAATATTTTTATCAGTCAAAGCTGCCTCTTTTAAACGGGTAAGTGCATCTTGCACTTTATTTTTGTTTCGATCTTTAAAACTATTTAAACGGTTGATCTGATCTATTTTTTCGTCATCACTACAACGAGAGATTTCTATTTCTTTGGCCATTTGCTCTTTAATATTTGGGGCTATATAAGTATTCACTCCAATTATTGGAAACTCGCCATTATCTTTCAAAGTTTCATAATAGAGTGATTCCTCTTGTATTTTTGAACGCTGATACATTGATTCCATCGCACCTAATACGCCCCCTTTGTCTGAAATATTTTCAAAATCTCTAAGGACTTGCTCTTCGACAATTGCAGCCAATTCTTCGACAATATAAGCACCTTGGACTGGGTTATCCGTTTTATTCATTCCGAATTCGCGATTAATGATCATTTGGATGGCCATTGCACGTCTAACGGATTCCTCAGTAGGCGTTGTAATAGCTTCATCATATGCGTTGGTATGAAGTGAGTTACAATTATCAGAAAGAGCTAAAAAAGCCTGTAGGGTCGTTCTGATATCGTTAAAATCGATTTCTTGGGCATGAAGCGATCTTCCTGAAGTTTGAACATGATATTTAAACTGTTGTGACTTTTCGTTTGCGCCGTACTTATCCCTTAATGTAACTGCCCAAATTTTGCGAGCGACTCTGCCCATTACCGTGTATTCTGGATCTAGACCGTTGGAGAAAAAGTAGGAAAGATTTTGGGAAAAATCATCAATCCTCATTCCACGACTTAAATAATATTCAACAAAAGTAAATCCATTGGAAAGAGTAAAGGCCATTTGCGAAATAGGATTGGCTCCAGCTTCTGCGATATGATAGCCAGAAATAGAAACTGAATAATAATTCTTAATCGCATTACGACAAAAATATTCTTGAATATCTCCCATCATTTTGAGAGCAAATTCCAATGAAAAGATACAAGTGTTTTGAGCTTGATCTTCTTTTAGAATATCAGCTTGAACAGTTCCCCGAACTTGTTGCATGATTTTAATTCTTTTTTCTTCATTCCAAAAATCATCCCCCTTAAGCGCTTGCTTCATCGCTGTATTCATAAAGAGTGCGAGTATTATCGGAGCAGGTCCATTAATTGTCATAGACACAGAGGTGAGTGGATCAATCAAGCTAAAGTCTTTATATAAATCTTCCATATCATCGAGTGTCGCGATGGAGACTCCCGCCTCGCCAATTTTTCCAAAAATATCGGGACGAGTATCTGGGTCTTCCCCATAAAGTGTTACCGAATCAAAAGCAGTTGAAAGCCTTTTTGCTTGATCGTCTTTTGAGAGGTAATGAAAACGTTTATTGGTTCTAAGTGGTCCACCTTCTCCTGCAAACATTCTTTTTGGATCTTCATCAGCTCTTTTAAAAGGAAAAATTCCGGCCGCATAAGGAAAATGGCCTGGAAGATTTGAATCTTTAATAAAATGGTATTTTTCAGCTAAAGAGTTAATTCTAGGGTAGGCAACTTTTGAAATCTCATTGCCAGAAAGAGAATTATATTTTGTCTTAACTTTTATTTCTTTACCACGGACAAAATATGAAAAAGTACCTGACTCATACTGAGCAATAGTTTCTTCATAGTTTTTTAATTCATTAAAAACTTCTTCTGGCAAAGACGCTTTTACTTCTGCGAGCTTAGCCTCCAGATCAGAATTTCCTTTCAATAAATTTGAAGCAATCAATAGTGCTTCATAATCTTTGAGAGTTGAAGATACAGATAATGCTTTTTGATTATAGCTTCTAATTGTACTTGAAATATCTCTAAGATAGAGGGATCTCTCTGGCGCAATGATTCTTCTCTTAACAGAAGGGGCTTTGTCTTTAATCATCAAATCCAGATTGTTTGATCTGATTTTTAACACTGAGACAATATCAAAAAAAAGTGCATTGACTCCAGCATCATTGAATTGACTTGCCATCGTTCCATAAATTGGCAAGTCCGCATCCTCCGGTGCACCTGGATGCCCTGCAAATGAATTGTGATTTCTTCTCCATTGCTTTCGAATGTCTCTTAACGCGTCTTCAGATCGCGGTTTTTCAAACTTATTTAGAACGATAAAATGAGCAGCTTCAAGCATTTCAATTTTTTCTAATTGTGTCGCCGCTCCATACTCTGGAGTCATTACATAAACACACTTATCAGCAATTTTTGTAATCTCATCACTTGCCTGTCCAATTCCCGAAGTTTCAACTAATATTAAATCAAAGTTTTGTGACTTTAAAAAAGAGACGACATCTTTTATATGAGGAGATAGCTCCGTGTTTGAGTCTCGAGTAGCCAATGATCTAATGTAAAAATTCGAAAAACTTGCACTCCCTAAACGAATTCTATCTCCAAGAAGTGCACCCGAAGTTTTTTTCTTTGTGGGATCAACAGAAATTAGGGCAATTTTACAATCTGGTGAATGGCGATAAAATCTTAAAAGCAATTCATCTATAAGTGAAGATTTACCAGCTCCTCCAGTGCCTGTTATGCCAAGAACTGGAACTTTTCCTTCTTGATAACTTAGCGGTATTTCTCCATTATCTTCTATTGCTGTAATAATTTTTGAGAGCTGTAACTTTGATAAATTTTTAACATCATATTTATTAAAATCAATCCCCTCAAGTGTAGAGCCATTGGCTTTTTCTATCATGTCATCAATGATTCCATTCAAACCTATCTCCATTCCATCCTGTGGAGAATAGATGCGAGTAATACCACGCGAGTGCAGAGTTTTAATCTCGCTAGGAGTAATGACTCCGCCACCGCCACCAAAAATTTTTACATTTTTAGCTCCTGCTGCATTTAGGAGTTCGCGAATATAAGTGAAATATTCCATATGCCCGCCCTGGTAAGAGCTAAGGGCCACCCCTTGAGCATCCTCTTGGATAACGGCATCCACTACTTCTTGCGCCGAGCGATTGTGGCCTAAGTGGATGACTTCTACACCTTTTGACTGAAGCATTCTGCGCATGATGTTGACGGAAACATCGTGTCCATCAAAGAGACTAGCTGCAGTGACAAATCTTAATTTTTTCATAATGACCCATAATTAATTGAAATTTTTTAAACCCAATCACTCTAAATCCTAGCAAATCTATTAGCAAGAAAAGCTGAACTGGGTTATAATTAGATTTATTTTATTAACACAATTTACCTGATTTTGGTTTGCCTAAAGCAACGTAAAAGGGCGCTAACGTGACAACAGATAACAAAAACGAAACAGATACTGGCGGTGAAGCAATTATTGTGGAAAATCCATTCCATTCAGCACGCTTAAAACCTAAGCGCAAAGGCAAGAAGCCACCCAAATTATTAGCAGTCGTTCATCAATCAGGATGCACTGGCTGTGAAATTTGTATTCAAGGCTGTCCGGTAGATTCTATAGAACTTGTAGCTGGCCCAAATCCTGAAAATCCACAATTTCAACAAACGGTAGAAATCGATTTGGCCCGTTGTATTGGCTGCCAAAACTGCTCTCAAGATTGCCCATGGGAAACTATCACCATGTATGAACACGATGATGCTTTTACTGCATGGTCTAGTGAAACACTCTTCTCCGAACTCTATATCGATGAAAATAAGTTAAATGAAATAAAAAAAGCGCTCTAGTTTTCTCAATTTATATTTTACAAGTAATACTATAATTAAGAGCCCAATCGATATTAGTTGAGAAGTTGAAAGTGAGTTGTAAAAAACCCCTCTGATTTCATCACCTCTATAAAATTCGATTATAAACCTTATCACTGCATAAAAGAGAAGGTAATTGGTTATAATTGATAAATTATTCCTTTTTGTGCGTATCCAACCAAGGCTTAAAAAGCCGAGCATGATTAGGGCGATTGCCTCGTAAGCTTGGACAGGATGACGGTAATTTCCAGCGATTTTAACTGCCCAAGGTAATGAACAAACAGAGCCGTAGCAGCATCCCGTTAACAGGCAGCCAACTCTCCCCACGGCATGGCCGAACACCAAACCTGGAATAAGGAGGTAACTTTTTTGAAAATCAAATTTTTTAAACCAAAGGCAGTATGTTAAATAAAAGAGCAAGCCAAAAAGCAAACCGCCATAAAAGACAAACCCACCTCCT
>CANFNL010000131.1 GCA_947448205.1 Bacteriovoracaceae bacterium | reverse complement strand
GTTCGATCAATTATTTTAACTGGCGCTGGAAAAGCATTTTGCACCGGCCAGGACTTGAATGATCGCAGTGTTCAAGCCAGCCAAGGTCCCATCGATCTGGGGCATACGCTCGAGACAGAATGGAACCCGCTAGTCAATGCTCTTCGAGATTCTAAAAAAATTGTCATCGCCGCTGTTAATGGAGTTTGCGCAGGGGCCGGAGTTTCAGTTGTTATAGCCAGCGATCTAATCATCTCTAAACCACTTGTAAAATTTGTTGGAGCCTTTAGTAAATTAGGACTCGCTCCGGATGCGGGGTCTACTTACACTTTTGTTAGGGCCTTGGGTTACCAAAAGACCATGGAGTTTTTCTTACTTGGAGCTCCCTTAACATCAGAGCAAATGCTTGAAGCTAGCCTGGTGAATGCTCTTAGTGAAGAACCAATGAAGCTGGCCTTAGACTATGCCTCGACAATTAATAAACTTTCTCCTCTTTCTACAGAAATGATAAAAAAGAATATCAAGAGCTCGCTGGATTCGAGTTATAATGAGTCAATGGAGCGAGAAAAGCAGGCTCAACGCTTTTTAGGCAATAGTGCCGACTATAAAGAAGGTCTTGATGCTTTTTTAAATAAACGAGAACCCAATTTTAATGGTCATTAAAAAAATATAAATTAAAAATAGATCCAACAGGAGAATTTCATGTCAACACATACTTACTCAGCCGAAGAATTAGCACTTTTTAAAGAAATTAAAAATGGAAGAACTTTTGAGGCCAGTGAAGAGCTTCCACCCTTTTACAGAAAACATTTATTAAATCTTTTATGGATGCAAGGAGACTCAGAGTATTCTGGGGCCCTTGGGTATATGCCATACATTGAAAAAGCTCCAACTATCCAAGAGAAAGTTATCGTCGCTCAAATGGTTAAAGATGAAATGAGACATGCTTCAGTGATTTACCGCTTACTAGACGAGTTGGGACAAAATACCGCTGAACATATTCAAAACACCGAGCTTGGCTATAAACTTGATGAAGACCAAATCAATATTGGCTTTAAAAGAGTGAAGCCTGATTACCGAGTGAATATTTTTTATTACAATATAAAGTATTGGACTGATTATATTCTTTTTAACTTTTTAATGGATCGGGCCGCTGGTCATCAATTACAAGACACTTTTAATTCTAGTTATCTTCCATGGAAAAAAGCCATCGAAGGAATTTACAAAGAAGAAGTCATGCACTTAGCTCACGGAGATAAGTGGGTTAAAATTCTTTCACGGGATCAAGAACAAAAGAAATTTTTACAAGAGCGCCTAAACCTTTGGTGGCCAAGAGTCATGAACGTTTTTGGTTCAACCCAAGGGGCCAGCAATGATCTATACGTTAATCTTGGATTAAAGCAGAGAACTAATGGAGAGATTCGCACAGTCTTTGTAAAAGAAATTCAAGAAATGTGTTCAGAGCAAGGCCTCACGTTGCCAGTCTACCGCGAAGAAGATCAACCTCAACGTGAAGTTGTAGTAAAGTAAAGAATATTTATGAAAATTAATTCAGTCATAATTATTGGTGCAGGAACTATGGGGCAAGGAATCGCCGAATGGTTTACCAGACAAAATTGCCTTGTAGAAATGGTGGATCAAAATGATGAATTCGCTTTGATGAGTCTAGAGCGTATTCATAAAAATTTCGACAAACACCTTGCCGCTTCAAAACTAACATTGTCGGATGTGGTTCATTTTAAAAATAATCTCAAAGTGAAAAAACTTGAGCAGATTAACCCCGAAGCAGATTTAGTGATTGAGGCCATCGTTGAAAACCTAGAAGCTAAAAAAAAGCTTTTTGCCACTTTGGATCAACTACTTAGTCCAAAGTGTCTAGTTGCTTCAAATACTTCCTCTTTTCCGATCACCCAATTAGCTCAAGGCTTGAGTCAACAGAGGAAAAAAAAATTTCTTGGCCTGCATTTTTTTAACCCTGCAACTGTCATGAAATTAGTTGAGGTTATCAATGGCATGGAAACCCACCCGCAATACGCCCAAGATCTGATAGAGTGGTTTAATCAAAGACAAAAAGTTGCTTGTTTATGTGCTGACTCTCCAGGCTTTATTGTTAACCGCGTGGCCCGTAATTTTTATGGCGAAGCCCTGAGAGCGGCAGAGACTTATGATCAAGAAAAGTTTAAAGAAATAGATACTGTTATGAGAGAAGTTGGTGGATTTAAAATGGGTCCATTTGAATTAATGGATCTTATTGGCATCGATATTAACTACAACGTCACTCAATCGGTCTACGATGCCTTTTTTCAAGAAGCACGCTTTAAGCCTCACCGTTTGCAAAGAGATATGGTTGTCGCTAATTTCTTAGGTAAAAAAACAAATAAGGGGTTTTATCATTATGAATCCTAATAATATTTTAGTCGTCGCTCATCCCGATCATCCTAATTATTTTGAAATTATAAAACACTACAAAGTAAGAACTATTGATGAGGCAATAAATTCTTTTGAAACTTATGATCTAGTAATTGATCTCTCACCTCTTAGAACTCAGAAAAAATTTCTTTTTTTAAAAGAATTATCAAGAACCACAAAGGCACAAATTATCAGTGATCTGACTCTATGTTGGGGAGAGTGGATTCTCAAATACTCTCCTCAGGTAAAGGCGGCAGTTTCTACTCTTTTTTTTTCACCAAATAATGCAATAGAGTTCTCCCTTCGCGATAAATCAGATTTGATCGGTCGTAAAACCATAACAGATTTTTCTGAGATTATCGGATCAAAACCCATCGAACACAAAAATTTAGCACTCTCATTTCACTACCCAAGAACCATTGCCATGATTGTTAATGAAGCTTTTTTTGCTCTAGGTGACAAACTAGCAACGGCGACGGATATCGATTTGGCGATGAAAAACGGAGTGAACTATCCGCTAGGTCCCTTTGAGTGGGGTGAGAAAATTGGACTGCACAATATCGCCCAACTTTTAGAAGAACTAAGCACCATCACTCGCGATGAGCGCTATAAACTTGCAACAGAATTAAAGCTTCAAGCCTTTAAAAATTTTTAACAATAAAAAGTGAAATCATTATGAATAAAGCCTTCATCGTTTATGCCAAAAGATCTGCCATTGGAAAAATTGGAGGCCAGCTAGCCTCGGTGAGAGTTGATGATTTATTGGCCGCAGTTTTAAGAGATATTAAAGATCATCTAACGTTTGATCCAGCTCTAATTGACGATGTTGTTATTGGTTGTGCTAATCAGGCCGGTGAAGATAACAGAAACCTTGCCCGCATGTCCCTCTTATTAGCAGGTTTACCTTTTGAAGTTCCGGGAACCACTATGAATAGATTATGTGGATCTTCTCTTGATGCACTCATTGATGGAGTTGCAAAAATTCAATCGGGCATCGCCGATTGTTTAATTATCGGTGGCGCTGAAAGTATGTCGAGGGGTCCTTATGTCATGTCTAAGGCGCAAACTCCTTTTGATCGCGATCAAAAAATGTTTGATTCAACTTTTGGTTGGAGATTTCAAAATCCTCAAATGGAAAAATTATTCCCATTAATGGGTATGGGAGAAACTGCAGAAGAAGTGGCACGCCTTTATAATATAACTAGACTTCAACAAGACGAATTTGCTCTGGCTTCTCATCAAAAAGCTATTGCGGCAATAAACCGCGGTGATTTTGCTGCTGAAATTATTCCTTATAGTATTGCCAGCAAGAAAGGATCTATTGTTATTGATAAAGATGAATGCCCAAGAGCAGATACAACTCTTGAAGTCCTCTCTAAATTAAAAGCTGTTTTTAAAAAGGATGGAACTGTCACGGCAGGAAACTCTTCTCCCATGAACGACGGGGCGGCAGGCCTTCTTTTAGTCAGTGAATCTTTTATGAAGACTCATAACCTAAAACCCATCATGGAAGTAACGGGAGCTGCCGTAAGAGGGCTTCATCCCAATACTATGGGATTAGGCCCTGTTGAGGCAGTTAAATTATTAATGAAAAAATATCAAAAAAAAATATCGGATTTTGATGTCATTGAGCTAAACGAAGCATTCGCTGCTCAGGCCCTAGGATGTATTCATGGGCTAGATTTAGATATGAGCAAAATCAATTTAAATGGTGGAGCAATTGCCATAGGTCATCCGCTCGGGGGATCAGGCGCACGCATAGTAACAACACTGGCTCATCAAATGATTAAAAATAAAAATTTAAAAGAAGGCTTAGCTACAATGTGCATTGGTGTCGGACAAGGAATTGCTGTAAGTTTTAGGAATTGCCAGTGAAATTATTTTTCTTATTATATTTCATCTACTGCACTCAAGCCTTTGCTCTTATCAATCCAGGACCTCAACCTATAGAAGATTTAAAAGCAGCATACAACTAGGAGATCTTATGGAAATAAAATTATTTATCAATGGTCAGTTTGTTGAATCAAGCGAAAAAATCATTCGAACCTCTATTGATCCCTCTAATGGATTAGAAGTCGCCAAATATCATGTACCAACGGCTCATGATATAGAAAAAGCCATAGCGGCAGCTCATTGTGCCTTTATTAATCCAGAGTGGAAAAATATGTCGCAAGAAAATCGAGCAGATATTCTTTTAAAAATTTCAGAAAAAATAAAAGAGCGCTCAAAAGAATTAATCGATGTTGAAATTCGTGACTCTGGTTCTACTTTAAGAAAAGCCAAAGCCGACGTTCATAATACTGCCTCATTTTTTAAAGTCATGAGTAAAGTTGCCAGAGAATTAAAGTTGTCTATTCCAGATGAATCAGCTTCCAGAGCTGGCTTTTCATTGAACACTCGTGAGTACTCTCCAATAGGAGTATGTGCCCAAATCATTCCTTGGAATTTTCCATTGGTGATGGCCGGATGGAAATTAGGGCCTATTTTAGCTACAGGCTGCACCACTGTTTTAAAATCTGCCGAAGAAACACCTGCCACGGCAGCTATCTTGGCAGAAATCATCAGAGACTGTGGAGTTCCTTCTGGAGTAGTTAATATAATCACAGGTGGTGCCGATGTTGGTCGAGCTTTAATAAATAGTTCACTTATTCAAAAAGTAGCTTTCACTGGATCAACAGCAGTGGGTGTGGAAATTTTAAAAACGGCAGCGGCCAATGTAGCGAAAACCACAATGGAATTAGGTGGTAAATCGGCCAATATAATCTTAAACGATGCTGATCTTTCAATTGCAGTAGATGGAGCCTTGTATGCTTTTCTCTACCACTCTGGTCAAGCTTGTGATTCAGGCACAAGACTTTTAATTCAAGATGGAATCTATTCAGCTTTTATGGATAAATTTTTAAAAAGAATAAAAGATGTAAAAGTAGCGCCAACAACTGACGCGAATGCGGGGATGGGCCCTGTGGTTAGTGAAAAACAAATGAATACAATATTAGCATTCATTGAAAAAACGAAAGCTGAAGAGGGAAAACTCTTAAGCGGTGGATCTAGAATAACCGAAGGCGACTTTGCTAAAGGATTTTTTATTGAGCCAACTGCCTTTGAAATTACTCCCGAGCATACTATTTTTCATGAAGAAATCTTTGGACCAGTTGTTGGAATTACTAAATTTAAAACGATTGAAGAAGCAGTCGCTCTGGCCAACAATTCTAAGTACGGGTTGGCGGGAGCCATTTGGACACAAGATAAAAATCTTGGCCACAAAATAGCAAGCCAGCTTGAAGCGGGAACAGTTTGGATAAATGAATATCATCTCTTAAATCCTGGAATGCCATTTGGTGGCTTTAAACAATCGGGCGTGGGCCGAGAAATGGGGCCTGAGGGAATCATGAGTTATCTAGAAGTTCGTCACGTTTGGGAATCTGATTGCAATGAACGAGAGAAAAAAGTTTGGCTGGATGCTATTTTTTAAAAATTTTAAATTAAAGGAAATATATGACAATTCAATTATACTGTATGGCCTTGCAAGATAGAAGTGATCGAGTTCGATGGTTACTAGAAGAAATGAAAATCCCCTACGAAAATCGATTTCTAAAAAAAGATAGTGGGGATATGGACACTTTAGAATACCGATCACTCAACCCTCAAGGGCGAGTACCCACTGTAGTAGACAATGATTTAGTACTCTTTGAATCAGCAGCTATTTGTATCACCCTGGCAGATAAATACAGCTATGGTATTTTAGCACCTAAATTAGATGATACTAAATTGCGGGCCGAATACACTAAATGGATGGTCTATTCTGTTGGTAGCTTGGAGTGTGTAATTGCTCGAATGTTTACTCATGTTAATACTCCACAAGAAAAACTAATCACTCATGAGTATGTACAACAGCAATGTGAAATTTTTAAGTTAGCTTTAAATCCTATTTTATCAAAGCAAGATTATATCCTCTCTAGTGGATTTTCCACGGCCGATATCATGCTCGGGGCAGTCATTCCTGGCGCTCATGATTATTTAGTTAAAAATAATCCACCGATAGCCGCCTATATGGACAGATTGATGAAGCGTGAAGCTGCAATCAATGCAAATGTATTTTAATTATTTAATTGAGAGCTGAAAAAAAATATGAATGTGCGGTAATAACTTCCAGAACTTTTTATGTGAAAATATTAAAATAAAAGATATAACAGGCAGAAAGTTTTTCACTAATACTTTCTGCCTGAAATCTTAATAAATAATCTAAAAAATAACTGAGAATCAACCTAAAAGCTTAAGCGCTGCTTGTCCTTGAGAGTTGGCTTGAGACAAGACTGAAGTACCAGCTGAAGTTAAGATGTTCATCTTAGTATTTTTTGCTGATTCAGCAGCAAAGTCAGTATCTCTAATGCGAGAGTTTGCAGCAGATAAGTTTTCAGAAGATGATTGCAAATTATTAATCGTTGATGTTAGACGGTTTTGAATTGCTCCCAATTCTGCTCTTTGTCCCGAAACATTTTGAATCGCCATATCGATTTTTGCTAGCGAAGCTTGAGAGCCTGCTTTGGTATCAACAGAGAGTTCATCAATTCCAAGCGAAGATAAACTTGAGTTTTGCTTAGCAGCGTCGTATTTAATTCTATCTTGAAAATCATCATTGTTGATACCGATTTGGAAATCAAACTTATCGCCAGATCCATCAAGAAGTTTTTTACCGTTAAACTCAGTCACTTGAGAAATTCTTTCCATCTCTTGTTTTAAGTTTTGGTATTCAAGATTAGTAAATTTTCTTTCAGAGTCTCCCACAGTATCAGAAGATGATTGAACTGCTAATTCTCTTAAACGAACTAAAATGTTTGAAGATTCATTCAAACCACCTTCTGCCGTTTGAATCAGCGAGATACCGTCATTAGCGTTTCGTTCCGCTTGATTGACACCTCTAATTTGTGCTTTTAATTTTTCAGAAATCGCTAACCCTGCAGCATCATCTGCCGCCTTAACAATTCTTGTCCCTGATGACAGCTTACTTAATGTAGCCGATTGTTCTGTGTTGTTAGCCCCTAGTGTGCGTTGAGCAGCAAGAGAAGTAACGTTCGTGTTGATGCGTAAACCCATGAGATCCTCCTTGT
>CANFNL010000130.1 GCA_947448205.1 Bacteriovoracaceae bacterium | reverse complement strand
CATAATTTCCCCGCTTGTTTTGAAGCGTGAAATATAGATTAATAATGAGGATTTTGCGTGTTTATGACTGGCAGTGTTTAAATATCATTTGGGTGGTAGGTTTTGGCCATCATTTTCCATGATTTATCTAAAACAGCAAATGGGCAGGCTAAATGTGATTAACTCTGATGTATCTAAAATAACTGATTATTTATCTAAATAAATAACCTTGAGTGCTAGTATTGTGTGTAGTATAATGTGTAGTATAATGTGTGCTACAATAACTTTAATAGGACTTATTTAAGATCTGTAAGGAGCAAGTAGAGTATGAAATTTTTGATAATTCTCTTAAGTGTTTTGTTTTCAATCACCACTTTTGCGGGTGAAACAAATCTGAAAATTAAAGCAAAATGGCTTTTAGCTCATGAACCGATAGATCTTTTTAAAATTGCTGCTGATACATTTACCAAAGAAGTTTCTGAGAAGACGAAAGGTCAGTTTGAAATAGAGATACTTACTATTTCTGAGTATGAAAAAAAATATAATAAAGGCAAGCGCCTGATGTGGAATGAGTTAATCCCTCTTATTCAAAACAGCCAAGTTGAAATGAGTCAGACTTACACGACAGATCTGGGGCAATTGAGTCATTCAATGTATGCACTCGATCTTCCTTATTTGTTCAGGGACCATGCCCATGCACAAAAGGTATTAGAAGGACAGACAGGAGAGAAACTTTTAAATGGATTAGAAGCTTCGAATCTTAAAGGTTTAGCTTTCACTTACAGTGGTGGATATAGAATTCTCCCAGGTCAAAAGAAAATCTCGAGACTTGAGGATTTTAAAGGGACTAAGGTTAGAACATCATTAAGTCCAGTAGCTATGGAGATGTTTAAAATTTTAGGCGCGAAACCAGTTCCTCTTGATCTTTCAGAGATTGAGGAAGGGTTTAAAAAGCATCAAATTAATGAAGCTGAATCTACCTATGCTAGGTATTTCCCACTTGGGCAAGACAAGCAAGCCAAAATTCTAAATGAAACTAATCATAGTTTATTATTAACTTCTATCATCATGAATAAAAAGTTTTTCGATGCGCTTCCAGAAGATTATAAAAAAATTGTTAAAGACGCAGCAATTGTGTCTGCTCGCGCGGAAAGAGAGTATTCAATAGCTAAAGCTTTAGAGACAAAAAAGGAAGCTATATTTAAAGGGATAACTGTTGTTACGATGTCTGATATAGAAATGGCGAGAGTGAAAACTGCCCTTAACCCTTTGTATACTCAATTTGGGCCAATGGTTGGCAGTGATTTAGTTAAAGCGATTCAAGATCAAAAATAAACTTTATTCTTGAGGGGTGTTTCCCACTTTGTTTTGTTATGAAAAAAATCAATATTGTTTGTAGATTTCTTGAGATAAAAGATTCTGAATTATGCTTGAGTCTAAAAAAAAAGAGAGAAGGAAAATATACAGAAGTTCGTCCAAAAAACTTTTTTTCTCCCTATGATCTTTTATCAAAAAATGTGAAAACTATAGGTGCATTTCAATCAGAAAAATTGGTTGGGATGTGCTCTTTTTTAAAATTAAATAACGAAGTTATCTATGTTACAGATTTACTAATAGACCCCGCAGTTACCAATTTGTTTATACCTAACAAAATCTTTGAATACGCTTTTGAAAATATTTTTAAATCTTCTAAAGTTATTAAAATATTGTGTATTGAGGAGACGTTTAAGAAGTTTGATGCATTAGAATTCTTTGAAAAAAAATATGATCTAAAGAAAACAATAGACCAGTATATATTTCAAACAGTTTTGCCAATCGATAATAAACTACTGAATGTTCATAAAGCAAATGATGATCTATACATGATAGAAATTAACGGTAAAAAAATAGAAATTTACACTGATAGCAGCGTTCGTTTTTTTGTGGTTAATGGAATGAAAGTTAAAAGTGCTTTCTTGAAATCATCAGAGATTTTAACTAAAGAAGATGTGAGTTGTTTGGTTGCAACTTCTAGTGAAGTGTTCAATAGATTAGATATAAATTATCTTAGAATATCTTCATTCGACAATTATCATTTCGAAAAACAAAATGTTTATATCAATCGCATTGTTGGGTGGAATGTGGAAATTGATTTGCAACATTTTGTCTCACGGGAATACTTAATTTGAATAAAGCAATAAGTCTAAATTTATCTATTGATAACGATTGGGATAAACAAAAAATTGTTGATGAGATTTATTCAATTCAAGTTTCTGGAAGTGATGAAATCCTAAAGTCGTATTTAAATCTTGCTACGTTATGGGGGGATCAAAACGATTTTTCAATTATTGAGCAAGAAATGGATAAGGACTTTTATACTTACCTTTCTGACAAACTTCCTTTAGCAAGAGAGGTGATTTTGTCTGACTTGCCAAAAGACAAAAAGACAAATGCATTGGAGGTTGTTGCAGTTTCAAACAGAGAAGAAAAATTAGCTAAAAAATTAAATGTAAAGCTGGCTTATTCTCAAGATTTTTTCATTGAATTAAATAGAAAGGATTATTTAGTCAATCTAGCAAAGAAGTTGGAGTTCGACTTTCCTAAATCTAAAATATTAAAACTTTTCCAATTAGATATTAAAAATTTGACTGAGCCTGTTGTATTGAAAATATTAACAAGTGCAGGTGGAAGAGGCGTTTTTATCATAAGTAGCAGCAATAAGGAAATGGTTGACTTTATTAAAAGACAAGTTCTAGAAGTTGAAGCCCAGCTGGATGTGCTTGTACAGGAATACATTCCTGTGGCAAAACATTTTTATACTGTTGCACATACTGATAATTTAGAACATGATATTTTGGGATACGAAATAGAATATGATAAATCAAACAACTCGAAGCTTCATAAAAAAGAAAAAATAATTTCACCTCTCAGACAGGAAGTCGCTAAGAAATTAGCCAATGAATTAAAAAATAAAGGATACAACGGATATTTTGGGTTTGATGGATTTATCGATAATGGTCAAAAAGAATACCCTGTAATTGATTTAAATGTTCGATTGGATAAATCTCGTATTATTTCAAGAATTGCGGAAAAACTCAAAATAAATCAGCTTTATCACGAATTCAGGCGTGAACGATTTTCGGCGTTCAAAATATCTAGTTTTAAAGAGTATTGGCTTGATAGACTTGATGAACTTAATAAAGTGTCAAATAAATATTCGAATCAATTTGAAATTATTCCTATTTTATTCTCCAATTTTTTTTCAGTGAAAAATGACGAGGAAGTTGTGGAAATTAGTTTTTTTACAGTCTTAAAAAGTTCAAGAGATGACCGATACTATGCTTGGCTTGATGAAGTTTATAATTGGTTGGGGATAAAAAAATGATTGAATTAGAAACAATCAAGAAATATATTCAAAATCCAGACACTTTGAGCTATCCCTGCATCTTTTATTCAGAAGCAGTAATAAAACAAAATATAGCTTTATTAGACGACTTTTTAAAAAAGCTAACAGGCAAAAAAGAAGTCCAAAAGTATTTTTCATGTAAAGCCAACCCAAATGCCACATTAGTAAGTTTTATTTACAATCAAGGATTTGGATTAGATGTATCATCTGAACGAGAATTTACATTTGCTTTAAGTCTGGGAATCGAAACTAAAAGTATTACGGTTAGTGGGCCAGCTAAGCAAGATCACTTTATCGAAAGATTGATTTTATCAGAGATTAAGGCGCTTCATATCGATTCAATTGATGAAGCTAATTTCATTAAGTATTTTTTAGAAACTTATAAGAAGGATCTTAAGACTAATTTTACCCTTCGGGTTAATGTGGATGAAAATTCAAATAAATTAGGAGTAAGCATTGAGCAATTATCAGAATGCCTGATTAGATATCCTTTCATAAGTGGAATTCATTTTTATTTGGGACGAGAAAAATTTTCTAAAAAACGCTTAGATCAGGAATTGCAAAAAATATCTTCCGCAATAGCTCCTCATCGAAAACTTACTTTCTCCATAGGGTTAGGCTTATCTTTAGCAGATTTAGAAATTAATCAGATCACCATTTGTGAATTACTGTCAAATCACGAATGCAGCTTTGAGATGGGGAGGGTAATTTTGGAAACAGCTGGAGTCTATTTGGCAAAAATTTTAAGCATAAAAAAGCAAAAGGACTTCCTTGCTACTGACGTTATTATTGATGGTGGAATCCAGCATCTTGCTAGCAGCTTGATAGATTTCAAGAGGAAGATACCAGCTGATGTTGTTTTTTTTAAAAAAAGCAGCGGGGAATTAGTCAGTGGTGAAGATCAGGCAAATATTTACGGAAGCCTATGTCTTTCGAGTGACCTGCTTGCTATCGTAGACAATTTCAGTAGAGAATTAAAAAGGGGAGATATAGTTTACTTTTATCCCTGTGGTGCCTACAATATAAATGCTTCCCCTAGTAATTTCATTATGCAAAATCTAGCCAGTGAATATTTTATTCATAATGGGGAAATTGTAAAAGTTTAAAGGAATAACTATGACTAATGTTAGAGAGGAAATTTTAAGTGTTTTGTCTAGTGTTAGTAATATAAATATCACGAAAAATTCATTGGATAGCGACACAAATTTATTTAAATCAGGATATTTTGATTCCTTGAATGTAGTACAATTTATTGTAGCAATTGAAAAAAAATTTAAAATAAAAATATCTAAAAATGAGATTAAATATAGTAGTTTTGAAACTCTTTCTGGAGTAGAAGATCTGATAAAAGAAAAAATAAAATGAATTATTCTCTCAAGTATCTCTTAACTAACTGGCTTGTAATAATTTCATCAATTGTTTTGACGATCAGATTTCATTATATTTATCCTATAACATTTTTAATAATTGCAAATAGGCAATTTGCCAACTACTTGGTAGGTCACGATGCAATTCATGGATTAATTTCTAAAAACAAAATAGTAAACGATTTTATAGGACGTTTTTTATGCCTAAATCCAGTCTTTGTCTCTTTTGAGTCTTATCAAATAAATCATATTGCACATCATGAATATTTAGGAACGAATATTGACCCAGATAAAGCTCTTTTTAATTTTTATCCAATAAAATTTAAGAAATATATGTGCGGTTTATTTGTTTATTTTATTTCTTCTAAGTTGCTCATTGATTTTATATCCTATTTCACGCCGTTTCGTATGATGATAAAAACAAGAAATTTGAAAAGGTTTTTTGAATTCGACTTACTCTCATTTGTAGTATTTCAAGCTCTATTATTTTTCATGATTAACAGATTTCAACTTTGGAGAGAGTTTCTATTTTTATGGATTTTACCGATACTCTTAATGATTCCCTATTACTATTTCGTAAGTGCATTGCAGCATGGGGGGCTTTATTTAAATACCTCACCAGATAATAGTAGAAACATTGAAGGCACTGCTTTGCTCATGGAAATTCTTTTGCCATGTAATACTAATTATCATGGTATACATCATGAATATCCTAAAGTGCCTTTTTATGGTCTCCCTAAAATTTTTAGAACCAAAGGCATGAAGGGTGAAAGTTATATTGAATGTATAAGAAGTCTCTTTGAGGCTACAAAATGACACCAGAAAAATTAGAAATATTCCTCAATGACAAAGAATACAGGTTGGGTTTATTCTTAAAAGAAAATAAGATTCTATCGATTCCTGTTCTAAGTGGCATTTTTTACCTTTTTTTTTTAAAGAGAAAAATTTTATTTTTAACAAGTTATTCAATGTTAAATTTCAAACTAATAGCCTATTCGGCAAATCTAATTTTTCTACTTATTTTTTCTTCATTTTTTTTTCATGTAATTAAATCAAAGAAGAAGATTTATTTACAGATTGCTCTTTTTTTCTTCGCTGGATTTGTCGATCTTAACATTTCGAATTTTGGAAATGGCAATGCTTTTTCTTATTTGGCGTTTCCTATTCTAGTCGTGCTTGGTAGTCTGTTTTATTTGAAAAATTTGAGATGGTATATTTTTTTTATTATAAGCATATTGTACTTTTTTTTGGTCTTTTATTTTGCAGACCTAAAAGACTGGTTTTTTTTTAAAAAGCCGATATTATTTGTTTGTTTTGTCTGCACTCATATTTACGCTAATTCAACTTATAATTTTAAAAACAAATTAAAGTTACTATTTAACCCAGCACATTTGTTTTTTCCTGTGAATTATCCAATCTTGAACGAAATTCATTTTGAATCTCCAAAAAATGATCTTTGGTCTGAGGGGATGGTGCAAATCTTAAAAGCCTTGGTTCTAATCTACTTTTCTGAATACTTGAATCAGTACTTCGACTCTTTTTATTATCTTAATTTATATGGTCTTTCCATTTTGATGTATATTCGTTATCTTTTGCTGGCCCCAGGCGTAGCCAATATTATCACTGGTATATCAAAAGTTTTTGAAATTAATGTTGTGGATTGTTCAAATCACTTATGGTTATCCAGTTCACCTTTTGAATTTCTTAAAAGAGAGAATGTACATGCCTATGAATTTTCAATCAGATTTTTCTATTTTAATTTTTTGAAATTTACCAGAAACATATATGTAATCCTTTTATTTTATTTTCTCCTATTTCCACTCTATCGAGATTTCAATATATTTTTTTATGGGAGCGGGTTTAAAAATCCAGAAGGAGTATTAGCCTTTTTTAAATTATCCTATATTTTTTGGATGTTTCTTTTTGCGTTAATCATTTCGTCTTTTATTTTTCCGATATTTAAGTCCGCCCAAAAAAAATGGATTTCTGTAATTTTTAATCATGCTGTTTATATTCTTATGTTCACCACCATGAATTTATTTTTCATGAAATTTGTAAAATGAAATCAAAAATAACTTTTTTTTATCTACTCTTGTTTAGCTTAATTTTATTTTTTGTAAAAGTTTTCTTGCTTCATTATTTTGATTTGCCAGGCATAAAGATTGCTCAAAAAGAAATCTATATTTCTAAATATATTCCTAAAGATGAAATCGATTTTCTAGTATTGGGAGATTCGGCAATTCTCTGTCAAATTTCTCCAATGAGTTTTGGAAGATCCTATTCTTTCTCTGCTGCACAGCTTGCAGCAAATGTTTATTTATTGAAGAAGTATTATGACCAAATGAATATAAAAGTAATTCATCAAGGAGTAATTATCGGTGTTAATTTCATAGATAATCACTACAACAAAGATATCTGGAAAATTTTAGTCCCAAACAATGTGCTAACTTTAGAGGAAATTGAAAAGATGTTTTGTTTGTATGAAAAATGCAATTTTTTTAAAAAAGCCGAGTTAAAAATTAAGTATTTCCAATCTAAATATTTACTGGATGATAATATTTGGTCAACGTTATCTCTTGGAATTAGGCAGAATAACTTTGGGTATTATAAAAGCAATAACGAGAACGAAAGAACTCTAAATAATTACAGACATAATCATGGGAGCTATTCAATTAGCAAAAAATGGAGAGCAACAGGAGCAAATTTTTGGGCTCCTTTCATAGAGGGTTTCTCTAAAGAAGTCAATCCTCCAAAAAGTGAAATCATTTTATTACAAAATTTTGTTAATGAATTAACTAGTAAGGGAATCAATGTTTATTTGGTCTT
>CANFNL010000129.1 GCA_947448205.1 Bacteriovoracaceae bacterium | reverse complement strand
TTTCCACCTCCGGTAGATACTTGAATAATACCGTCAGATTTTTTATCGGCAAAAGCCTTTAGGGCAGCGTTTGCCGTTGACATTGAAGTGACGTTTATCGCTGGATATGCGTAGCCACCTTTTTTAGCACTAGCGAGCATTTGTTTATATTGAGCGGGTGAAGCAACAGGCATTAAAAGCTCCTTGGGTAAAGCGTTAATAATTATACTTTTTAGGTCGACAAATTGTAGAATGAAAAAATTTTTGTTACCATAAAAAACCTTTATAATTGAGATAAATTTTTAAATGTTTTGAGGAAATCATGCTTAAAAAAGTAGAAAAAAAATATTCTGTTAAATCGACACCTAAAGCAACTTTAAAAAAATGGTATGAATTGATGACGCTTGGAAGACTCTTAGATGAGCGTGCGCCAAATTATTTAAAGCAAGCCATTGGTTGGTCTTATCATGCTCCTTACGCTGGTCACGACGCCATTCAATTGGCCATCGGTCAAGTCTTTACTCGCGGTGAAGATCATCTTTTTCCATACTATAGAGACATGCTTACCGCCGTTTCTGCAGGTATTAGTGCCGAAGAAGTCATTCTCAATGGAATTTCAAAAGCCACTGATTTGGCCAGTGGGGGACGGCACATGTCTAATCACTTTGCTAAACCAGCTTGGAATATTCACAATGTTTCATCTTGTACTGGAAATCACACCTTGCACGCAGTAGGCGTTGCTAGAGCGATGAAGCGCTATAAACACACAGGTGTTGCCATTTCTTCTCAAGGTGAATCGTCAGTTTCAGAAGGTTATTGTTACGAAGCTATCAATGGTGCTTCTAATGAAAAGCTGCCGGTAATTTTTGTTTTTCAAGACAATGGCTATGGTATTTCTGTTCCAAAGCGCGATCAAACGGCCAATACCAGAGTGGCGGATAATTTTTCTGGATTTTTAAATCTCACTATTATTCATTGTGATGGGAAAGATGTTTTTGATTCGATGTCGGCAATGGATGAAGCTCGAAGAATTGCTATTGAAAAACAAGAACCAGTTATTGTTCACGCTGACTGTGTACGTATTGGTGCTCACTCAAACTCAGACAAGCACGAATGGTACCGCGATGATAAGGAAATTGCTGAAGCTAAAGCGCAGGATCCTTATCCACGTTTTAGAAGAGAGCTTATAACTTCTAAAGTCTTTGTAGAAAAAGAATTATTAGATATTGAAGAAGAAATGAAAAAGGTTGTAATTGATGCTCACTCAAAAGCGATGAAAGCACCCAACCCAGATCCAGCTTCGATTTATGATTTTGTAATTCCAGATCCTTATGTGCCGGCAAAATACAATGAGGGAACTCACAATGATACCAGCGAGCCCGTTAAATTTATTGACGCTATAAATGGTGCTCTCAAAGCAGAATTTCGCCATAACCCAAATACTTTTATTTGGGGACAAGACATGGCCAATAAAGAAAAGGGTGGAATCTTTAACGTCTCAAAAGGAATGCAGCAAGAGTTTGGAGTTGAGAGAGTCTTCAATGGTCCAATTGCCGAAGATTTTATTCTTGGAACTGCCAATGGATTTTCTCGCTTTAGAAAAGATATCCGTGTTGTTGTTGAGGGTGCTGAGTTTGCCGATTATTTTTGGCCAGCTATGGAGCAATACATAGAAATGTCTCACGATTATTGGAGATCTAATGGAGCCTTTTGTGCCAACGTACTTATCCGCTTAGCAAGTGGGGGGTATATTGGTGGTGGACTTTATCATTCACAAAACTTAGAAGGCTCTCTGGCCTCGATTCCCGGGGTGAGAATTGTTTGTCCTTCATTTGCTGATGATGCGGCCGGATTAATTAGAACCGCCATGAGATCGAAAGGACCTACTCTTTTTTTAGAGCCCAAATCTTTATACAATTCTAAGCAAGCCATGAGCTCAATTCCAGAAGACTTTGAAGTTCCTTTTGGAAAAGCAAGAGTGAGAAGAAGTGGAGCGGATCTAACTGTTTTAACTTATGGTAACACCACCCATATGTGTCTTGAAGCCGCAGAAAAACTTGCTGGTGAAGATTATGATGTTGAAGTTATCGATCTTCGCTCACTCGTTCCGTTAGATGAAGCCTCAATCATTAATTCAATTAGAAAAACAAATCGCTGCTTAATTGTTCATGAAGATAAAGTTTTTGGTGGCTTTGGAGGTGAGTTAGTCGCACTAATAAATGAAAAAGCGTTCGAACACCTCGATGCACCAATTAAGCGTGTGGGATCTCCTTATACACCTGTTGGTTTCAATAGAATTTTAGAGCGTGCTATCCTCCCAGATACTGATAGAATTTATCAAGGGATGATTTCGCTGTTGAAATATTAATTTGAAGGATTAAATGAGTAAAACCTTAGTCGTATCGGATAACGAATTTATTAATATTCTTTATGTCATGAATCTAGAGGTTTACTTAGCGACTAATACAAAATTGGTCTCCTCTTATAATTCTGCTATCTACGCCCTTCAAATGGACGATACTTTTGATCTTATTGTCACTCTGGAATCTATCGGCAATGAAAAAGTCGGAAAAAACTTAAAGGACTTCATTAAGTTAAAGAACTTGGCTGTTCCATTAATCGTAGCAGGTAACAGTCAATATAGTATTGAAAGTGAAGCTGTTCATTTTATTAATGGTAAATTTAATATCCAAAATATTTTAAAGCGAAGTGCCAAAATACTAGGGATAACTGCTAAGCAAATGGCAGAACTTGATATCGGTGCTTATTACCCCGTTCCCTTAAACCCAAATTTAGGACTAACAACAGCTCCTTGTCACATTTATCAAAAGAGTGGCTCAAATTTTAAATTGCTCGTTCGTCAAACTGATGAAATAGGCGAGACTTTAACTTTAATAAAAGAAAATGGTGTTGATCATATTTATGTGAGCAGTGCTGATCGTTTAACCATGATTAATAAAATTTCTCTTACTCTTATCGAAAAAATAACTTTGTCTCTAAAAAATTTAGAAGGTGCCTCTATTGATAAAAAAGTCCAGGTTTTAAGCGATGGATATGAATTTGCTGCTGCCAATTTGTTTTCTAATGATGAAATTAAACAACAAATGCAAGAGATCGCAACGGCCTCTGCTAAAATTATGCAGGACGTCTCCAAAGAAAGTACCACTCTAAAAACACTGCTTGCTACAATGTTAAATAATAAAGATGGTTATGTTTTCACTCATTCTATGATCACTTCTTATGTTTGTTATCACATGATTAAGAATGTTACCTGGGGGGGGGAAGGACAAACTGATAAGATTAATTTTGTAATATTTTTCCACGATATATTTCTGGCACCAATCTATTTAAAATATCCTGAACTAACAGCAGAGGCTTTACTTCTGGATAACGATAAGCTTACAGATAAAGAAAAAGATATTGTTTTAAATCATGCTAAATTAGCAGCAGAATTGGTTGTAGGATATAAGCGTTGTCCTATGGGAGCCGATACGCTTATCAAGCAACATCATGGGATGAAAAAAGGCAAAGGCTTCGTTAAGTTTTATATGGAGGATTTATCTCCACTGTCTAAAGTTGTTTTAATTGCTGAAATGTATGTAGAAGAATTTTTAAAATCTTCCGAAGATCCCGCAAATCCTTTTAACCCTAAAATTGTTATTCCAAAATTGATTAATGAATTTAAAACTCCATCATATACTAAAATTGTTCAAACTTTAGTCAATGTACCACTTTAATTTTTAAATCAGTGGTACATCACAATAATCATTTTGAATTATGATTATATGTCCCGTCCCATTCCATTGGGGGAGGGGTTTTCATAAAATCTTTGCAGATACTTGTCATTCGATTAAAAGTGTTATCTTCAGGATATTTTATAAGTAATGATTCGAAGATAAATGAAGCCTTATCAAAGTCTCTTGCTAAGTAGAGCTGAAAGGCTTCTTCGTGAAGGTCTAGGGTTTTTTTATCTCCATAGAGCATATGACTTGGATGAAGTACTTCGTAAATGGTAACTGCATTTTCTTTACCTTTTACTCGCACCTTATCTAATGTTCGAAAAGTAAACTCTAAAGCAAGATCATTTGGAATAGCATTTTTGGTGTACTCGGAAATATTGAGTTGAACACCATAAAATTTACAAAGAGATTCTAGTCTTGCACCAAGATTCATGTTGTCACCCAGAGCAGTATAAGAAAAAATTTGATTAGATCCCATATTTCCCACGGAGCATTCACCCGTATTTAATCCTATTCCATGCTTGAAAATAGGAAATCCTTCACGCTTAAATTCTTCATTAATGGCCGGTAACTTTTCTATCATCTGGATGGCGCCTTTAACCGCCCAATAAGGGTGATTGACTAAATCAACCGGAGCTCCCCAATAGGCAACCATCGCATCTCCAATATACTTATCTAAGGTCCCTTGGTGCTCAAAAAGAGTGTCTGTCATCATGGTCATATATTTGTTCAAGCATAGAGTTAATTGTTCAGGAGATAATTTTTCAGAGATGGATGTAAAGTCGCGAACATCGGAAAAAAAGACTGTAATGATTTTTTTCTCCCCACCTAATCTCACTTTTTCCGGATTCTTAAGCAGATCATTAACGATTGAAGGAGCGAGGTATCTTGAAAATGTTCCTTTGATTTTTTTCTTTTCTTTATTTGATTGGTAAAAATGAAGAAAAGTTGACCACGAATAACACATTACAACTGAGAGTAAACAGAAAAAAAGTCTTAGGTTATAGCCTCTGGGAATGAAGTAATACGTATCAAGAAGTAAGAAAACAGCTACAATAGCATTGACAACAATAAAGTCTAAAATGGCATTGCCTAAAAGCATAACTGCTACAATTATTGCTGAACCAATGATAAGCATTATCCATGAATATTTTGTAGAATCATTTTCTGAAACGAAAAATTTTCCCTCTAAAAGCATATGGGTCATATTCATGTGAAAAATGATTCCTGGTAGAGCTGAATCAACTGGAGTGTTTCTCAAGTCGTGTGCACCAAAAGCTGTAGAACCAATGTAAACAATTTTGTCTTGAAAAATTTCTTTCATTTTGGGATCGCCATCCCTGGCATTAAATATATCTATGATTGAAACTGTTGGGAAGTGATCAAGCCCGCCTAGCCAGCGAACTTTTGTTTCACCGTTGTAATTGATATGGGCGACTCCTTTTTTTGTTCGAATGATAGCGGTTTCTTGAGAAGGAATTTCGACTACCACTTTATCATTGGTATAAAATTGGTAGGCTTGCAGGGCAAATGAAGGATAATAAATAGAGTCGACATTAGCAGCCAAGCGATAATGGCGGAAAACACCATCCGAGTCGGACTGGGCTTCAATATGAGACATTCCGATATCTAAATTAGCAAATAATGAAATAGGATAAACTTTTTTCTCCACTAGGCTAGCAATAAGATTTGAGCCTTGTGATTGTTTAGTGTCGAGCATAAAATTTAAAAGTTGTTCTGGAGCTTCTTTAAAGTAATTGTCTTCGTCTATTTTATTGCTCTCTTTAACATCAACAGAGTAGGGAAGAATGATTTTTCTGCCAGGAACTGACTGGAATTTTTTAATACTATCGGCAAGAACATTGTCTGGTGATTCGGAATTGCAAGCAACTTCTGGTTCTGAATAAAAAACATCGAAGGCCAAAACTTTTGCACCAAAACTTCCAAGCTTATCAATTAATTTAGCGTGCTTTGTTCTCGTCCACGGCCATCGACCAATTTTATTAAGGGATAAATCATCGATAGCTGCTAGTACAAGTCGATCGTCTACTTTGTTAGGAGAAATTGTAAATTTCATTCGTTGATCAAAAAATCGGTCTTCGAAAAATGAAGCATAAGAATATAAAAAAGACTTTCCAGTGTTTGCACTTATTTCTCTTTCACTCATGGCAAGAAAGATACTTAAGCCGCAAAAAGTAACAATAAAAGATATTCCCAAATATTGGAAAATTCTAAACAACATATTAGCTCCAATACTTAAAAGCTATAATGAAACTCAGTACTAAAGACATGCTTTTGGTAAGAGTAATCACTTAGCTTGGATTTATTTTTGGTAAAATCATAGTTAACAGAGACTTTAATTTTGTCAGTTACATCTTTGGATAAATCGACAGAAGGATTTAGGGTTATCTCAGTTCCGCGTGTATTGTTTTGCTCGAGAGTGTCGGTGATTGTTGTTGCTAGGGCGAGATCCATTGTAAATTTTGGCATGACTTCTGGAATAATAAAATCAAAACGTAAAAGATAGGAGTTGGTATTGCTGCTTGTGTTATTGAAGTTATTTACTAAGTCAGCCTCAAGTAAAGCAATTAATATATTTTGGCTTGGAAGATTGAAGGTTTGATCTGCACTAATGGTTTTGGTATTGTTACTTATGGCATCGTTTTCCCCAGTGTACTTTTTGTATTTGAATTTTACAGATGTATCGCCAGCTCTAAAAAAATTAAATAGTTCACCGATTCCCAAATTAAGGGAATTGGCATAATGAATTTTTTTATGTTCTTGTTTCCAATCTTTATAGTTTTGAGAGAATTCAAAATCAATTAAGAAACTAGCAGGTAGAGTGTTTACATTATGCTCAATTTTATTTTTTAAATTTAAATTCAGAGTGTAGGCATCATTTTGGTAAACAGTTGGACTATCTTGATCTCCTTGTTGAATAAAATTGACTCTTATTTCAGGAGAGGTAATGATCCGTTTTTTGATCACATAATCATACTTGCCATAGAGCTCTGATTCATAAATAAACGATTCTCGCTTTGATTGTGAAATATTATTCTGCTCATTCTGGAGAGAAATGTTGTCGTCAAATTTAATTTTTTGAGAAAAATAACTACTATATCTCTTTGGCGATATTCTTTTACCGTTGGCCAAAAGATTAGGATCTAAGTTGAATTCTTTTTCAAGATCTAAAATGCGATGATCTATCTCAGTTGCCACAGCAGTGGTTTTATCGGCTTTATAGGCTAGCTTCATTTGAGGGATAATGACTTTTTCAACAGATGATTGTAAATTTGCAATTATGCTATGTGTTTCTCGCATTATTAGTAAGGCAGTTTCTGCTAATTGAAATCGGGCTATTTGCTTTATTTTAAGATCAGCAGATGGATTATTAAGAAGCTCTGAATAATTCTTTTTTGCTTCATTGTACTCCTCAAGGATTTGTGAAATATGAGCTACATAATATTGTGAAGCGGCAGTGTTGAAATTTTTTTCAAGCGATAATTTGAAAGCTTTTCTTGCAGCTTTGAGTTCATTGGCAGCATAGAGAGCTTGTCCGTATTCATAATAAAGATCTTGAGATTGATTATTTTGTTTGATTGCCATTTCAAAATGCACGATGGCCTTATCATATTCTTGAAGTTTGGAATAACTAATACCAGTTAAATATTCTATATCTCCATTTTGACTATCTTTTGGCTTGATCTGCTCTAGCGCACTAATTGCTTTATTATATTGGCCTTCTTTAAATAATTTATTAAACTTTTCAAAATCTGGCGACTGAGCACGAATTGAAAATGATATTGTTAGAAAAGACCAAAAAATTATTCTTGATATTAAGAAACGATGTTTCTTCA
>CANFNL010000128.1 GCA_947448205.1 Bacteriovoracaceae bacterium | reverse complement strand
ATAAGTAACTTTAAAGGGAAGTTGACTAACATCTATGTAACTATTTGAAAAAAAATACAACGATTCCTTATTCTTTCGGATTTTATTTTGTAATAATTTTTTAAGCCCCTCGCCAGACACAGATTGAATTTTTTCACCAACTACAGTTACGGACAGAGTACCAAAATACAATTCCTCCAAAGTAACATCAACACTTAAAAGTTTTCGCTCTTGATTTTTGCCAAATACTTTTTTGTATAATTCATCAGAAGATTCAGTTTGAGCCTTGGATATCAGAGAAGAAAATAATAAAAGTAAAACTAAACTAATCTTTATCAAAACTCATTTTCACCTTATCATTCACGCCGATTTCAGAGAATTTACCAAGATTAGGAAATATAAATAATCGCTGGGAATCGGCAAGAATATTTTCTCCATTTATCCCTTTTAGCTCTTCAGACTTAAAAAGAACTTCTTTATTTTTTGCTTCGTCTATAAATTTAATCATCAAATTGGTCATTACCTGGTGCTTTTTACCTTTATTGATTGTGGCAATAATAAATTTTTTATCAACAACCTTAAAATCCGTAATGGAAATATCAGAATTCAAATCAGCAGGTTTTACATAGAGGGCTGCAATATATCTTAGCAGAACTTTAATGCTCGCTTTTTTACTTTTATCTTTTTCTAATTCAATAGGAAGTTGTTCTGCTATTAATCGATACGCCAATTCTTTAGTCAGTTGATCTTTTCCACTCCAAAGGACTTTCACCGAGCGCTTTTCATTGGGAGGAATAATAAGTTGTGTTGGGTAGAGAGTAAGTTCTGATCCAACTATAGCATTAGCCTCAACACCAAAAATATCCATTTCTCTCTTGGCTAAACTTACCTGAACTGCAATCGCTTGATCCGAATCATTTTCAAGAAAAAATAGGGCACTATTATCGTTTGGGCCAATTCCAATAGTGGTAGACATTGGTGAAAACTTAAAAGCAAACGCACTTAAATTTATGCTTAATATAAAAATAATAATAAATAGATTGCGCTTCATTCCTTGAAACTGCCTTTTTAGAGTTAGTTAATCTTATCGGGAAAAATGGCAAGGATAAAGTCAATTTGCCGAAATTTTTAATAAAACTGGCTTTTCCGGGGTTTGGGAAGACCCTTGACCACTGATGAAAATTTCATATCGGACGATTCTATCATTTGTGACTATTCGCTTAACTTCATATTTCAGATTAGTTTGATCGAGCCCCTCCAATTCCACTCTTTGAGTATCAAAGCTGCCGCTCATATTATTTTGACTCGAAAGTACAAAGAGACTTTGGTTGGAGCCAATCATTCGTTGAACTAATTTTGTGGATAATGTTGGAGGGACATAGGCATGCAAAAAGAGCGAACTTCTCGTTTCAGCATGAGCCTCCCAACTTGGAGCTGATAATTGAAGTAATAAAATGAATAGCAAGTTAAGTCTCATAGAGAGTTATCGGTGCTATACTTGAGCAACTTGAGCAGAAACAAAAAAGCCCATCACTACAGATGGGCGAAAATAGTAATCGATGAATCGAAAGAAATCTTAGTTTGCAGCTATGCCGAATGTGATGGTATCAGAATACGTCCCTTCCACCATGCTCTCTGCCGGCTTCCCTGTATAGCTTACAGTTACGCTCCTACTCTGATTTACCACGCCAGATGTTGAATTAGTAACCACTTGCCCTGCTGCTGATGAAAGATTAAGTGCAGTATTGCCATACTTTAATGTGTAAGCAAAGACTTCTGCACCACCGGCAAGTGTTAATTTGCCAAGATTAGCAGAGGTAATCGTTACCTTATAACCTGATTTTGTGTTTGATTGCTCATTAACAGAAGCGACATTCAAATCAGTTTGAGTTGTTGCTAAATCAAGCGTTTGAGCTACTGGTTGAGAAGTAACAGTTAAACTGACTTTTGGAGAAACTGAACCTTGGAGGAGCAATGTAGTCGGTGATGGTGCTGCAAATGAACTACCGGCCAAAGTAAGTAAAGAGACTGCTAAAAATAATTTTGTCATCGGGTAACTCCTATTTTTGTAATGCTAAATATTTATATTTTAATAATTTTAAAGCATAATACATGCCGAAAATGCCTCAACCGCAATTCAGCATTTTATATAAAATAAAATCATTAAAAAAAACTTATTGTATAACAATTTAACAATTTATCCGAATTTGTGTCAAAGGCTTAGACAAATCAGGCAAATTTATCCCCTGAATGACTCCTTTTGGGCCATGACTATTTTTACTCGATTGCTATACTTTTTTTAGAACTAGTAGTATAAGTAAAATAGAATTTTTAGCATAAGATGTTTTAAGCCATGCTCAAGCCATCAACAATGAAGAGGGATTTTATGAAAATTTTATTAATTGCTTTAATATTAATTACTTCGGTTACATCTTTCGCTAACGATGTCTTGAAGGGATCGGTATCGCTGAAAGGAAAACAAATAGGAGTCATTGTTGAAACCAACAGTTTGAATGCAAAATATATTTTTTTAAATAAGAAAGCTTTCAGAATTGCTAGGATCAATAAAAGCAATCTAACTGCTTTAAGTTCTTTGAGTTCTGTAAATGTTTTTTTTGGTAAAGAAGTAATTCCTGCACTAGAGACAATGAGCAATTCAGAAATTCTTCAGTCATTTGGAATTTCTAATGGAGCAGAAATTAATTGCGCAAATACATCAAAAGGATTTTTAGTTTTTAACAATGGTAGAGATGTAATTGGTAATTGTATAAACTAGCTTTGAATATTAGTCACTTTTACGCAAATAATATTCTTCCTACGGAGTTTAGCAAAGCATAGCTATTGTGCGAGATCTAGGTGGGCAAGTAGCAAAAAATCACGTTGGTCTAAATCTCTTTAATATTATAGGCTACATTCGATAATGAATGTAGCCTAGTTTACTTTCTAATTCGATCTTATTTTTTAGGTGCAAATAACTTGTCACCAGCTTCATGAACAGCTTGGCATGTTTTTGAAAGATCACTGTCATGCTTTTCTAAGCATTCATAAATTTCTTTATCAGAACCTGTGCATTTATATTCAGCAGTTTCTTTTGCACATTTAGACCAATCCAATTTGTCTGCTGCAAACGATGAAAATGAAAGTGAAAAAAGAGATACTAAAATTAATTTAGAAATCATACGCCCTCCTTTGGGTCTATTATCGAACTATATTTTATCTTATTTTAAAAAATTTTGAATAAAAATTTTACCCTTTTTACAAAATAATATTAGCAACTATTCAAATTATTCTGGTGATACAAGTGAGTTGCCGATAATTTCTGGCACTATTTTTTAGTTAAAGTTAAAGTTAAAGGTTAATTTATTTATGCCTAAAAATTATTAACTTCGAACTTACTCGTTCCTCCTGGCTTTAGAAATACTTGACTTATTCATTACCAAGAGCGCTTCTTAATATCCGATGAAAAAAATCTGCTCAATGAAGGTTGAGGAATTCCTGTTTTTTTAGATAACTTTGTGATCCCACCCCATTTATCGACCTCATTTTTAAGATGAGCTTTGAATTTTTTTACATCCTTCGCGATTGATTCCAAATCACTGTGTTTAATATAAGGCTTTTTAACAGGTTTTTTTGGCTGTTCATGAAATTCATCAATTTCAACCTGAATAATTGAAATTAAATTTTCTTTTTCATTATTATCTTCTTCATCTGCCCAAAGACAAAATAAATCAAAAGCTCCTTCATAAATTTTTGCCACCTCTACGGCACTCGCAATGAAGCGTGCAGCCAACCCATTATTTTTCATTAGAGTTGCAAATTCATAAAGTCTAACTTTTTGTTCGTCTGTTGTTTTAAATAAAATCATAAACTACCTCTATAAATAAATGTACCGTCGATGATTTTTTGAATTTTTATTTTCATCCGGGCCATTTCACTTTTATCTTTTTTGTCATTTAAATCAGTCTCTACGATCACAACACAAAGTCTGAATTGCACTTTTCCTGTACCAAAATTATGCCACTTCATTTTGTGCCATATTTTATGGATGAACCGTTAAAAGTTGCTGGCCCCCAGAATTTACTATTTCCAAATTTGGGATGGTTTGGATCAAATGGATCATCAGTTTTTAATAATTCAGCATCTGGTCCTTAACAACGAATATAATAAGATAGGCAGGGATAAAATATAGTCCTACTATGACAGGCGTAGTTGTTATTGAAGGGATAAAAAAGAGAGTTGAAATTTTTTTATATGTCTTTGCTACATTTAATGTGATTATCGCAAGCCCTAGATTGCAAACGATTGCGATAAAAAATATTTTTGCAAGTAAGATCGGCGTGAGCTTAAAAGGATCAAGAGGAAAATGGATCATACAATGAACATACAAAATTGCTAAGCTAGGCGCCATCATCCTTAGAATATGTTTCAAACGAATCTTTTTTAAAATTTTCATCTTTTCTTTTTCTTCTCTTCAATTTGTAAGTAATTATTGCTACTGATCACACTGCGCCCAAGTTCCTTTTCTGTGTCCTTGCGGGCTTTCCCTGCAACTCGTCCTCCACGCTTAGCCACTTTTTTATTTTTCTGAAAGGTTTCTGGTTTTTCCTTTTTTGATATTTCAGTTGTGACCTTTTCCCCAAGCATGGTGAAAATTAACTCTAAATCAGTCATGCGATCTCTAAGATTTTCATTCTTCTTACTGAGACCTTTCACGTTTTTATATTCGGAAGGAGTCATCCCAAAAGTTGCTTTCGAAATTTCAGATGTTAGAATTGCAAAATCTCGTTCATTCTCAATTCCACGCTCTTTCCATTCATCAGTCTAATTTTGACGGATAGCGATTCCACGCAAACGTTTATCAATCCAATCTTTAGGGTAACCCTTTTGCTTGTAGAGTTCTTTCATTCGCTCTTGGGCAAGTTCTGGGTTTTCAATTTCCTGAACTCTTTCATAACCAACTTGAGCAAGCCACTGCTTAAATGGTTCTGTTTTGGGCGACGGAATAGATTGAATAATGCGAAACATCCCTTGGGTATTTGCACAGTCCGTTTCACGCAATTTTCCGTCAAGAGCCTCTAATTTCAACCCGTGACAATTTGTCACGACTTGACTTCCTTCTTCTATGAGACGTTGTTTCAATTTTCTCCAATAGGCCCCAGCATCTGTACTATCAGTTAAAACACTAACAACGTCGACAATGGAGAACCACCACTCATCATTGTGGTAAATTCGCCTGATTTTTTTACTTTCAAATACAATAATCTTGTTTGACGCACTCATGTAAACCTCAAAAGAGAAATCAACAATTTATAGGACATTAAAATTCTACAGTGATGAGAAGTTCAATAGTAAAAATGAAGATGAAATTTCAAAAATGAAATAATAGTTTTGAGAATGTATCCACTGTCAAAAGAGTAGATCCGCAATAGTGTCTCTGGATCAGCGACATCTGTCATCCTCATTTTCCCATCTTCTGCCGCCAGCTTCAACTGGTTACATTTTGTAACCGTTTCACTTCCTTCCTTATTTAGACGATTCTTTAAAACTTTCCAATAATTTCTGGAAGCCTGATAGTCCTCATGTCCCAAAAGAATTTGAATAATATCAATAATTGAAAAATACCAAACTTCTTTGTCCGCATCATAGATTCTACGGATTTTATAATTTTCAAATGCTGGTAATGAGTCTTTCATGTTCTATCCTTTTTTAAATGAAGCATAAATTCAATTGATTATTTCAGAGCATTGCTGATTCGACATGCCATTAAAGTAACTGGCCCAAAGGGATTTCAAAAATGAAATATAAAATTTACAGCCCATTTATTTAAGGAAATCAAGCGACAAAAATTTTTAAAAGAGATACAATCTTCACCGAAGATTCATTTAAAAAGGTAGAATATGGCAGCTCAACATCCATGGAGAATATGTCCCCTCGGTGAACACTGGAGGAAGCCTCATCCTAAAACAGGAACAAGAGGTGTTCGAGGCCATTGTGTAAAAAATCCTTCTAAAAAAGATCAACTCTATTCTGACGAACTTTATGAAATTGCGGAGAAATATTTTTCTAAACTCAAAGGAGCTCCAGCAAGTCAAACTTTAGGCTACCCTCAAGGAAACAAATTTGATGAACTTATTCGTGGTTGGTGCAAGTATTGGAATGAAATCTTCTTCCCACTAACTCCACTTGATCCAAATTTGGTGAAAGCTCTTATTGCCACTGAATCTGGCTTTCGGGCAACTATAAAGATTAAAGATGGCAAAGGTCAGGGATACGCTACTGGCTTAATGCAAATTACGGATACGACGCAAAAAATTCTCGCTGATGAAAAAGGTGAATTGAAAGATCATTATGTAAATATTGACCAAAAAGTATTAACAAATCCTAATTTCAATATTGCGGCCGGTGTTCGTTGGTTGTTTCGAAAAAGAGAAATTGTTTCTAGCAAACTTCGTAGAGAGGCGAGCTGGGAAGAAACAATTCTTTTCTATAAAGGCTATAAAAATTTAAATCATCCCCAAATGAAAAAATTGCTTGATTTCTATCAAAGGTTAAATAGATGAGCTTGAAAAAAAATATTCCACTATTTTTCATTTCATTTTTCCTAGTCTCTTTCATATCACCAGATATTCACTATCTTTTATTAGATGAATCTGACTATGAGTTCATGAGAGAAGATAACAAGTCTCCCGCTCTTTCAATTCCAGATGACAATTTTAAATCATATAATAAATGGCAATGTTTTGATGTTGGTGAAGTTCAATTTCTTTTAGCAGAAGTTGATTACAATGGGTGGCACCAAATTCCATCTATCAGCGTTGGAGACATGAGTTTTGACATTGATCCCGACATTAATTGGGACGTAGAAAAAGTTTCAACTTATTGGAGTAATTTAGTTGATGGATCTCGCTCCATTTGCATCTTTGGAGCCTATTTACAAAATGACGATGATAAAAACTCTTCATGGTACATTCAAAAAATCAAAACCCAAAATGGATATTGGGATCGCGTCGACTATGATCAATTTTTAAAAGAATAGAGCCTTCGATTAAAGCACTGACAACATCGACAAGAGGGAACCATCACTTGTCACTATGATGAATTCGCCTGATTTTATTTTTTCAAATACGATAATCTTGAGAAAAGTGATGATTAAATTTCAAAAATGAATTAAAGGTTTTGGCCCAAACAGGCGTCGATATTAGTAGATTATCAAATTGGTGCCCTGCGAGGGATGATCAAAGAGCCAAATTCTGCGTATCAACAAAGCACAGCAAAATACTAAAAATATCAATAGTATCAAAAACTTAATCGGAACTTCTAGAATTTCAATTGTCGTCCATTGTGTGGGATTAAGGTCTATTTTGAAGGGCTTTATCCCTGTTTTAGACCTGCGGTGATATCCAAAAGATGCAAAATGAATCTTTTTGATGTATAATAATTCAAAAGGAGGCTTTTATGACAATGTAAGAAAGCAGCACCGCCTTTGGGCGTAATCCACTTTGGGCCTCATCTAGGCAAAACCTAGCGTGCCAGCAATTAAGCGTGTGGATATTAAAATGTTTATAGCAATACAAACATTTTGATCACAAGGAGTGCTGCT
>CANFNL010000127.1 GCA_947448205.1 Bacteriovoracaceae bacterium | reverse complement strand
TTTTGATAAGGTTCAATCAAATTTTTCAAAAGATTCGATGCTTACCAAAATAAGTGAAATTTATATGCTCTGAAGTTGATAAAGTTTTTTCTACCATCGCCCACTTATCTCTGCACGGGAAGGTCATGTATTATTTATAGGCTAGTAAAAATTATAGCTAAAATTATTTTACTAGGTGTTCTCGACTATTTCGATGGTGATAAAGTGGACTTATAAGGAGAACTTATGAGCAACCTAAATATCGTCATCGCTTCCCTCGCCGTATTGTTGGCAAAAGGATTTGCCTCGGAAAATAGCATAAGTCGTAATGCCGATTCCACTTATCAAAAATCAGAAGATGAAAACTACTCGCCAATCGACGATGCCTTGCTTCGAGAAAGCTTAACTCACTATCGATCTTAAATAGGTTCCAAATAGGTTCCAGGAGACTTTTGGGGAAGCACTGCCTCCCCAAAAGTCTCCTGGAACGAAGTACACTAATTATCTGCCGTTGGCGTTTCCATTTCCGCCTGTTAGCTTTGGTTGCTTAGGACCAGCAAAACTATTTGTGCTCGCTAGGCAGCCAACCAAAATAATTGTAAAAAATAAAATTAATGATTTTTTTGGAATCGTAATTGAAATCGAATGATCGACTTCATGATTTCCTGTTGTAAATTTTTTTGCTTCATTTGTGTGAAAAGTGTGAAATTGACCGTACATAATTAACTCCTAAAAAATTTTCATTTCGTTACGGAGTCATAAAGCAAGGCCAGGGCCAACTATAACTAATTCGAATATATTAAATTTCAATGACTTCAAATTCACCATTTTTCAGATATAAAATATTCGTTCTCGTTTGGAGTTCTCCTATTTCCATACAAGAACACTTTCCAATTTCGTTAATTCGTTCCAGGAGACTTTTGGGGAAGCGGTGCTTGGTTTTTGATAAACGGCACTGAGATGTCTTTGTAATTTCAATTCATTGCAAATTAAAAGCACTTTTGGTTCGTGTAAACCTTTGTGGATGACCAGAAAAGCATTTCTTAAAAATATCAAAAAATTGACAAAGTATATACCTTGGTGGATAGTTCTATGAACTATATCTGGGATGAAAAAAAAGCCAGTAACAATTTTTTAAAGCTTGGGATCCGGTTCGAAGAAGCCCAGGTGATTTGGGCGGACTTAAATGCACTTGAGTTCATTGATCCCTTTAGCCCGACAGAAGAGAATCGATTTATCCGTGTCAGACTTAATCCTGATCGGGGTATAATTTTAGTTGTCTATTGTGAGCGCAACGATGGAGAGACAATTAGAATTATTTCAGCAAGAAAAACTACGACATCAGAGCGAGCAGATTATGAAGAAGAATTACGATTTAAAGTCACTTAAAAAAAGCCCAGCAAACTTCAGGTTGATTCAGAAGCAATACGAATCATGATCTCATTGAAAATTGATGCAAATGATATTGCTGCTTTAAAGACCGAAGCCGAAAGAATGGGGATGCCTTATCAAACCCTCATTAATAGTATTCTTCATCGCTATGTATCTGGTGAATTAATTGATAAGCGTGAATTCAAAATTTTAAAACTCGGTTAGATTATCGAAATAAATTATACTAGTTATATTTCATAAAATTTTTCGCGCTTGCAATCTATTTAGCATGGCCAGAAAACCACTCATTCGATCCAACCATTTACCTTATCATGTGACTTCAAGAGCTCACAATAAGGAGCTTTTTCCTTTACCGATTAAATCCATTTGGGAAATTTCCAACCAATGCTTTCAGGAGGCCGGGAGTATCCATCCTATCGAGCTGGTGTCTTTTGTTTTGATGGACAATCATTATCATATGCTGCTTTTTACTCCCAATGCGAATCTTGATTTGTTTATGTATGAATTCAATAAGCGCTTTGCTTTGAAAGTTCAGGGGCAAACGGGAATTATTAATCAGATTTTTGGAGGCAGATATAAATGGTGTCTCATTCAATCGCAGCAATACCTCTCGAATTGTTACAGGTATGTTTATCAAAACCCCGTAAGGGCCGGAGTAGTTAGGCGTTGTGAGGATTATAATTTCAGTACACTTCACGCAACGATAGGGAAGTCTGATTTTTCAATTCCGATTCACGATAAATTTGGGTTTAAAGATGAATACGGATTGAATTGGCTCAATGCCAATATTCGAGATCAGGAGCTCTTTTCTTTGAAGAAAAGCCTATCTCGTTCGGTGCTGGTCAATTTGAAGGATAATCAAAAACGCAAAATCACCTAATTTCGTTCCTGTAATTTCGTTCCTGGAGACTTTTGATAGAGCAGTGCTTCCCCAAAAGTCTCCAGGAACCTTCTTAGTTTGATTCCGTACTTCCATAAAGATCGTCGATAGCCCCGACTTGAAGCTTGTTAAACCTCAAATTGCTTTTGTGAACAGTTGAATTGTTTAAATGCTGATTTGATAAGTTCGCACAAGATGCCGAAAGTAATAATCCTAAAAGTGAAGTAATAGTTAATAAATTCTTTTGCATAAAGCCTCCCAAAAGTTGAGTTTGGGTTGTAGCGGCTTTAGGGCTATTAGGTAACTTGTAAGCCAAATAAATGTTTCAATTTTTCAAATTTGAAATATTAGAAAGGGACCGAGAAATAGTTCCAGGAGACTTTTGGGGAAGCACTGCCTCCCCAAAAGTCTCCTGGAACGTTCTTATTCTTAAAAGAGTTGAGCACAGAAAATTACACCAACTGTGAAAACTAAGAGGGCAATAAATTTTACTTGCTCAGCTTGAGTTGGAATTTCAACAAGGAGCTTTTGCAAATTTATTCCTAAAAGAGTTAGGATAATGAAAAATCCAAAGATCAAAATTACAAATCTTGATTTTGATATTTCATGAGATGAGGTTGCTACGATTGCCCATAAGGCGTATTGGGCAACAATACTCAATTTTTTATTTGTTATTATTTTCATATAAACCTCTTAATATATTATCTGCAACTTGCAGCTGATCCAATTAATGCCCCACCGATCGCTCCTGCAATCGCGCCTGCAGGGCCACCAACTGCGCCGCCAGTTATGCCACCACTGATGGCACCACCAACCGCTCCAGCCGCACATCTACCGCCCTAGCCACCAATGTAATCGTTCTCAGTAATCACTGCCGATGTATTTAATTCAACCTGCTTTGAGAGCAGAATAAATTCAAAATCAGATAGGATGTTTAAGTCAGATTTTCCAAAGTCAAAACCCTGATCTAACACCGCTTGATGCGCCGATTTTGGAATAAAAATTTTATAATGCCCGTCGAGCTGTTTGACTTGAATAAATGAAAATGAATTTCCGTTGTCATCAGAGACAACAGTTTTTACAGAATTAAATTTTTCAATGTCGTTTGGAGTAAACGCGGTCAAGTTTTGGCTATCTTTGGAAATGTTGGGCCAGGGGTAGGTTCATTTTTTTGTAAATAATTTTCTGAAGCTCTACTTGAATTCATAACTCCAATAATCGGTCTAACCGGCTTGGGAAGCGGGATTTGAGAGGCATTTGTGATTGAAAGTTGAGATAATAAAGTAAGGGTTAAAAAAATTTTTAATTTCATGTGCTCTCCAAAAAATAGATTAGTACTCGTGCAGCTAATCTAGAGTATTTTTGAATGCACATCATTCAGACTAAGCTTTTTATCCGGGGATTTTTCAGAAATGAAATGGGGAGAAGTGATTTTAAGCAATTAGAAAGGGACCGATTTCGATATAACCGAACGGAGGAAGGTTAATTCTTTGAAACGATCAGGAGGATGGCCGGAGGTGATTGAGATGTTGAGGAAGCCCTCTCTGAAAAGCTGTAGCGCAACGTCTTCACCTTTGGTGTCACCTAATTCAGAGTCGATATAAATGATTGCAGTTTTTGGGATGCTCTCTTTAGTTTCTAAAAATAATTGTGGAGAGTTAAATGTTTTAAGATTTATTTTACCTTTTCGTGCCTTCATCTCCCAAGTAAAGCGGACTAAGTCATCATCATCAATTAAGTAATATGTGTCTTGAATTTCATTCTTTGCATGTGTTTCAACAACTATAATTGGTTCTAGTTTAGTCTCTAAGGTTAAGCGAATAGTCGTTCCACTGCTTGATGTTTCAAGCACTTCAAGATTTCCATTCCATTCTTTCATGGATTCCATTGCTTCTTTGAAGCCGAGTCCATTTCCAGATTTTTTTGAGGAGATTTCATCACTTCCAAGGCGTTTTAAGATTTTTTCAGGAATGCCGTTACCGTTATCTGATATATCTAAATATAATTGGGCTCCCTGCTGAGAAATTTTTAGTTCGATTTGGGCGCTTTTTTTCCCTGACGACTCTACTGAATTGTTAATTAGATTTGATATTATTCGCTTAAATTCTTGCTGTTCAATTAAAGCGTGAGATTCAATATTATGAGTGAAAATAATTTCTACTTTACGATTTGAAAACTCTATTCTTTTTTCTGAAATAATCTCTTCAATAATTGGAGTTAATTTTTGAAAAATTGGAAGATCGATGGGGATTTGTTGAGTCTGGCTTAAGAGTGAATTTGCAATACTGTTGATTCTATCAATTGATCCAAGAAATATCTTCTTTTCTGTCGAGTCTGAAAAATTTACGGATTCAGATAGTGTGGCCAAAGATGCAAGAGGTGAGCGTATGTCATGAAACATTTTCCTAGAGACTTTAAGAAATTTTAACTCTTGAGCAACTTTTTCTTCCTCTGATTTTTTAGTTGCGACAATGATCGATAAAATTAAAGCAATTTGAAACAATATAAAGGAGATAAATAATACTTGAAGATCCTTCGAAAGTTTTTGCGTAATTTCTATACGAATGTTGCTGGCTTCAGGAATAAATATTTCAACTTTTTGTTGTAGTAGCCCCGTCTCGCATGGTCCCTTTTGCATATTAAAAAATGGAGTTGAATTCACTTCACCTTTTATACAAACCCAGTTCAAAGCACTCGAGAAAGAATTCATTCTCGATGAGAGTTTAAGGGTATCCATGGAATAGATATCCTTCGCATTTTGAGTGAGAAACTCACGGGCGAGCTGGGTGCTGTTTAGGTATAAATTGTATCTTAAAAATGCCGTAACTATAAGCAATGTTAGGCTTGCCAGTATCACAGGTAATTTTGTTATAAGAATTTTTTTCATACATCCTAAACTTTATTAGATTAAAAAATTAATTACATTTATATTACTCGAATAAGTTTAATTTAGGAGCCAGTATGAAAAAATCACTGAGTGCAATTTTGGTAATTATATTGAGTATGGTAGGTGCAAAAGCTTTTGCGGCAAAGGTGGATGTTAATGTGAAACGAGCTGTGCAAGAAACAAATGATTCAACCGGTGATAAAAATGAAGGAACCAGAAGATGTGGAAGCAAGGCTGGAAACTCTTTCTAGGATTAACTTTAATTCTAGTCGGATTTAAAATTAACAACACTATGAATAATCAGAATACAAACAAAACTTTAGTTGTGTGGATGCGCTTCAAGCCAGAGACAACAGACCCACTTAAATATGATTTAAGTGTTCATCATGTGACGATGAGATCTGTTTTTGCATCATTGGTTTCTATGTACGAGAATGGTAAAATTTCTCCGCAAATTGCGACTTCATGGCATAGTAATCAAGATCAAACTACTTGGACTGTAACCATTTCAACAGATTGGAAATTTAGCAATGGTGATTTGATCACTCCTGAAATTGTGCTTAGAAACTTTAAAAGATTAGTTCTAGTTAAAAATAGAGAAAATTCAAAGTCTGGATTATTAGAGTACCTAAGAGGTTTTCATGAATTTAGAAGTATTAATGACGAATTAGATGGAATTCAAGTTGATAAAAATAATTTAATATTCTCGTTTATTAAACCAATGCCCAATTTTCTCGAAAAAATTTCGTTTGGTCTTTATTCTATTGCTCACCCCACTCAATATAACAACGACGGTGTTTGGATTAATAAAAAATCAGAATTATCTTCCGGTGCTTACGTGATTTCTAAGTGGGACAATGAAAATTTCGAGCTTGAACTACGAAAAAATCTTCAAGGCATTAACTATGAAAATAGAATTCATAATATTAAATTTAATTTCTCACTTCAACTAGAAGAAGTATTAAAATCAGATTTAATTCTTAGAGAAAAATTAAATAACCTGGTAGATGATAATGATTGGTACTATGCCTCAACTTTAGAGGATTCAAACATTGTGTATGTAAAAGTTATGAAGTGGAGCCAAGCTCAAACTCCATATGCAGATTTGGATGCTCGAAAAAATTTACGGGCTGCATTTTACAAAAATTTAGAGGATGCAGGTTTTAAAGCTGACAAGTCATTTTTTCCGTTGAGTATGAAAGGGGTAAAAGAAATTAATGGAACTGACTACTATACTAGACCAAATTTACAAAAAAAATTACTTACAATGCCGCCCTTTTTTAAACCTTTAAAATCAAAAAATAATTTAAATAAAAAAGATCTTGGAGAGATATACAAATTAGGTTTTGAAAAAATGTGTGAAAGCATAGGTGTCACGGCTGAATATAGAGATTACCCTGAACTCGAGTCAGATGAAGAAAAAATCTATGACCTGCAATATCTAGGCACTGGGATTAACATAGATGATCCATTTGAAGACATTAAGTTTATGTTTTTATCAAAACATGGGATTAATTTACCTGATTCAACTGGGAAAATTAAAGAAATTTTAAAAGATAATTTCTTTGATGTGCAAAAAGTTAATGAAGAGCTTTGGGACCAAGCAATTATTTGGCCGATCAGGCACTACTCACAAGGTTTCTGGGTAAAGAGAAGCAGTCGGGTTGATTTGAGCAAGCTAAACTTATCTATGAATCCTATTGATTTTCAATTCGTTTCTTGGGAGTAATTGTGACAAGTTTAGCGCCCTGGTTTTATAGAAAACTCTTAGGTGATAATAACATTATTAATCCACCAGTATTTTATGAAGTTACTACTTTGTCTGGCGATAAAATGAGCGAAGCCGCCTGCACTTTAAATTTATTACTTAAGCCAAATTGGATTTCAGTCTCTAGTATTTACAGTAATCGTGATGGCTCCGGCACCTCCCCCTACCAAAACATCGCCGTCTACAAAGCCATTTCCGAAGCACTCGAACGTTGGGCATTTTATGGCACCGCCGATTCAGACGAGGCAACAAAATACTGCTTTGATATTAATCCATCAACCACTGGCATGGCCGCATATCCCGGTTTTACTGCTCGTAATGCTCGTAAAAATGCTATTCTCGAAGCAACTGAGCGTTGGGCACTTCATGAATTTTGGAGAGGAAATTTACCCATCAGAGAGCACGAATCTAAGATTGAAAACTTAAAGCATTTTGAAATAATAACAAACATTCAAGAAGTGAGAATTTCTCTAGTTTGCTACAAATCTGAAAATTATTATTTATATGCATTTGCTGCTGACAAGTTTCTTAATAAAAGTTTTGAACATGCCCTTGTTGAGCTCGCTCGCAACATAAGAGTGATGAAAAAATGGAAAATGATACTCAAACCCTACCACCTGAATGATGGCCAATCCCTACCATTTGCGAACGCAAAATCCTGATAAGTTTTTAACTT
>CANFNL010000126.1 GCA_947448205.1 Bacteriovoracaceae bacterium | reverse complement strand
GATATTGAAAAACTAAAAAATGACGTTCAAGATTTAAACGACACATTAAAAATAATAAAAAATCAAATTTCCATAAAATAATTGGTTTTAATTGGTTCCAGGAGACTTCTGGGGAAGCGGAGCTTCCCCAGAAGTCTCCTGGAACCAATATAAAAAAACCCACTCAGAATGAAGTGTTTTTTTTACACTGAATAAATATAGATGATGTCTAAAATATCAATGCGAGGAATGATCATGCCTTTAGTTGTCACGTGCAGAAGTGCTCTAGGGATATTTAACTCTAAATTATAAATGGCCTTTAACTTCTTATGCTTAATTTTATCTTCTTCCAGTTTTGAATCCGAATTAAGTATTCTTTGCAGTCTTCCCATAAATAGCAAACAATGATCATTAAGATTAGTGGGCAGATGGCTTTCCATTTTAGTAAAATCGGACAAAAGATTATTTAAAACCTTCGGATGAGTTTCAAACATATATTGGGCAACTAAAAAATAAAATTCAGCAACTCCTCTTTCTGGAAATATCTCTAGATGATCTATCGCAAATTGCAAATGATGATAGATATTTTGTGAAGATTTTTGGTCAAAACTTTTTTGTGCCTGCATTAGAGAAGACATTCCCTGATAATAATCTTTGGATACAATTTTTTGATTTTTTTTACCCTTTATTTCTTTAAGAGTTGGTGAAGTAAAGCAATTATTTAGCGATAATATATTATCTCTAAATAATTTTGGGGCTAATCCTCCGATTACTAGGGCGCTTCCTGTCGATGGATTCATCGTCATTGCAGCAAGACTAGATGGCGTTAAATTGTCCATTATATAATTTTCATAATGTCCAATATTTTTAATTTTTTGTTCAAGGGGAGTTGTCATCATCTTGATGAGCTCAAATTCATTTTTGTCTTTTTTTAAGTTAAAACGACTGATTTTTTTATGAGCAGCTTCTTCTCTCATTAAATTATATTGATGAAATCCAGTTGGCAGAAAGTCTTCTTGATTGATGGATTTATTTTCCAAATGATTACAAAAATACAATACCTCGTGTTCATTTAAGGAAAATTCATTAACATATAGCTCTTTTCCCATTAAATCAACGGCCAATACATCTCCATTTTTAAATGAAATATATAAGCACCATGTGGTAATGCTTTGGTGACTTTTTAAGTATTCTAGGACTGATTTTTTATCATTTGCGTGTTTGAGCATATCAAAGATAAGTTCAAATATTGAAAGACCATCAGTGTTTAAGACATTGGTAAATTTTTGATGAAGGGCCACTGTTATTCCATCTTCTGTCATAAGAGTAATAGAGGGATAGGGAATTCCCACGCTGCCAAAACCTAAAATTTTAGGCAGGCCTTTGAGATCATATAAAATGGCCCTTTCGTGAATATCAAAGCTTCCTTGCAGGGGAAAATCGAGAATTCTTCCATGAATCACTTCTCCTAACTCATTTCTCATAAAAAAACTTGAACACCCAAGGTTGCCTTTAATAAATCCTGGCGCCCATTTACTCATGCAACTGACTATTTCTGGAATAAGCATAACGTAGGCAGCTGCCTCATGAGAAATTCCAAGACCTTCGCTATAGCTTTTTAGGTGATTATAGTAGTCGGTTTTTTTTAACAGAGAATTTTTAAGTAAAAGCTTAGCCACCTCTTCGATTGCCTTATTAACACCACTCCAAGGCGTTGCGAGCATACCCTTTACATCTCTGTGGACCTCTTTTGCCCCTTCTTTGTCATTGAGACCCAATTGATAAAAATTTTCATCTATGTTGCCGATTAAGGTAAGGAGCTCCATAAGCTAAATATTCCTTGAGGTGTGTATGTTTGATATTGTAAATGTTTTAGGAAATTCAAGCAATCATTGGTTAAATATGGCCATGCTTTTAGCGGCCGTTGCCCGAGTATATTTGGAAATTATCCAATTTGATTTTACAGAATTACCTTTATCTAAAGGAATATTTAAATCGAGGCAAGAAGCAGCTAAATTCCACCGAAATGGACTCTATTTATCTTTAGGCTATATCGTATTATCGGCACCGGTTACACTTTTTTCTTGAGCCAATTGAAGTCTTTCAAATTCATCTTGATAAAGCCCATCATACATCTCAATTAAGTCGAGTAACTTTTTTTGTTTGCTAAATATTTCTGGTGGAATAATCGCATCATTTCTGAATCGTTTTCGAATATAAATTTTTATCGCCGTTTTTTTGGCATTTTTATTTTTTCTTTTTCGACTTAAAAGATTGTCGAGCTGATATATTTTGTTGAGAAATTGAGAGTTTTGCTTTTTCTTAAGCTGAAAAATATCTTGCTCTTTTATATTGTTCCAGATCACCCAAGGATCAATATCCTCTCGAAGAATTTTTGCTAGGGTTAAGTAAATAGCAGGATCAGATTCAAAATTATCACCCATTAAAATAAGTTCATCAGGAATTCCTGTCATAAGCAGGATATCAAGTAGGTGATTGAGTTTATAAAGCCCTTGTGACTTTAAATCTTTAGTCGTTAATTCACCTTCAAGAAAAGAAAAAAAATGCCGGTAATCTTTTAAAAAAATCCCTGCTGAAAAAATATTATTTTTATAGAGCCAATCTCGAATAGAGTCTTCGTAAAAATGAGGTGAAGCCGATAGAATAAAAGGGTGATGGCCCATTTTAATATAGCGATGAAGAATATTGACACTAGATGCGACAGTTGGATTTACATCAAGTGGTCTAGTGAGAGATCGATAGACTTCCTTAGTAGTTGAGTATTTTGTGTCGACAAGTGTTTTATCAAAATCACAAATAATAAGTTTCTTAGGAGAAAAAATTCTCAGTGGTATATAAGTTCCGAGATGAAGTTCAAGACCAGGACGTTTTTTAATTTCATAGAGGTGTAAAATTTCTATTTGATCGCGCTCTTGGGTTTTTGGAATTTTAAAATTAAAGTTACCAAACGAGTCCGATTCGAAAGATTTTTTATAGATCTCTTTTTGATCCTTAGTCACACCAATAATTTTCATGGTGAATTGGTAGGCATTTAATAGCCTTAAGGCTTGAATGGGAAATTTGGGTGTAGGCAGGTCGAGTTCGAGGTTTTGGGCCATTAAATTTTCTTTTAAAGTGATTGATGCTTTAATATTGATCGAATCATCTGTCACAATGGCCAAAAAATGAACGAGATGTGGTCTTTTCATAATTGTTGATTTGATCTTATAATGGATTAGTAACTCATATATTAAGTATATCAAAACTCTGGGCGTAGTAAAAGTTATTATCAAAAAGGATCAAAGAATTATGATTTCATCAGATACAGTTTTTATCGAGCATTTAGGATATGTCGATGCTTATTTTGGATTGGGAATTAAAATTGTTACAGGTTTGATTCTTGGAAGCCTAGTGGGTTATGACCGCGAACAAAAAATGAAGAATGCTGGTATAAAAACCAATGTGTTGATCTGTCTGGGGGCAACTCTTTACACAGCTATTTCATTTTTGGGTCACGGTCAGCTTGATTTTGATGCTGCAAGAATTCCCGCCCAGATTGTCTCAGGTATAGGCTTTCTTGGTGCTGGTGCCATTATGCAGGATAAGGGAAATATTATTGGATTAACTACTGCTGCAACAATTTGGGTAGTTGCTGCGATAGGAATGACAATTGGTTATGGTTACCCCGTGATTGCGACTATTTTTACCCTGACAATACTTTCAGTGTTACGATTGCTTGGACCGATTTATCAAGGATTTGAGTCTACGAAAAATCACCGATATTTTCATATTGAAATTCTTGCTAGTGGTGATATCAAAAACTATGTTAAAGAAATAGTTTTTAATATCACTGACCGTATCGATGAATTACATGAAGAGATATTAGATAAAGAAAAAAACGAACGACATTTAGATTTTTATGTTTATCTTCATCCAAAAAAAATGCGCATGATGAGTGATGAACTAAGAGATATCGTTCAAGTACAAAAAATGCACTATCATCAGATTGAAAGTAAATCGATTAATAAAAGATTTGCAGATGATTAAAAGCTTTAAAAAAAACTAAAGTTTTGCAATTTTAAATGTTAAAGTTCCATTCTCATATTTTTGAGTTATACCCTTTGAATTTAAAAGATCTTTTGAGTCAAATTCTCTGCTAAATAATTCGTTTCTTGTATTTTTGTTTGTAGAGCCATCATCGGATTCGAGAATATCGCTAAACTTTCTACTCAGGGTCATTTTTATATTTCTATCGCGAACTGAAAGATGTACATTTTCTTTTTCATGTTCTGGGATTTTAAGTGACACAAAGTAATTTTTTTCACCATCTAATATAGTTGGATTTATAGTTTGAATTCGATAAAACTGATCCTCAACTTTATTGGCAAGCACTTTTTTCTGAGTGCTGGTTTGTTCAAGCATTTTTTTTACATCTGAAGATAAATGATTTTTTAATTCGTTAAGAATATTTTCATGTTCTGCTATTAGTTTTTCATATCTTACTTTAAAGTCGGCTTGTTTTTGTTTGATTAAATCTCTTTGATGATTTTCTAAGAAATTTAAATCTTGTTGTTGCACTTGCGCTTTTTGATTTTCTATTCTTTTATTTTTTTCTAAATTTTTATCAGAAATATTTTTAAATTCTTCTTTTTGTTGTCGGAGTTGATTTTCATGTGATATTGAGTTTTCACTCAATGTTGCAGAAAAGTTTCTCTCGTTAGCCAATCCTTTTTGATTAAGCTCATTTGTAGTTGCCATAATTTCTTTGTGTGCATTGAATTCTAAATGGCTTTTCTCTGTTCGGGTTTTATCAGCTGTAGCTTGGACATTTCTAATATTTTCTCTGTGTATTGCCTCTTGTTCTTCAGTTGCACTTTTATATTGCTCATTTATATTGTTTAGAAATTGTCCTCTAGCGTTTTGCATTTCAGCTGAATGATTTTCTTTGAGAAGATTTTCTTCTAAAGCTATAGTTTTTTGAGTTTTTTCTAAGTTATTTTTGTAATTATTTAATTTTTCTTCATAATCTTTTGCGGCACTTGCAAGGCGTGTTTCATTTTTTTTAATTCCAGCTATGTACTTTTCTTCGCCAACTTTTTTCACATCTTCGATTTGCTTGTCATTAATGATTTTTAAATTCTCTAATTCGGCTTCTTTTGAACTATTTTGGTAGCGAATTTTATTATCTAATTTTCTAGTGTAATCATTAGTATTTGAATCAGCTTCGTTTATTTTCAATTGTTAACTCCTGTCGTGACTGGAGTTGGTGCAACTAATTCTTTTCCTTCGCTAATGGTGCAGACTGATTCTTTTGAAGTATCACCCATGCATTGCCAAGATCTTAAAAGATTAACTTCTATTGAATCATTGCCGCCATGATAGGCAACATAACTTATAGGGTTAAGTGTTGAAGTCACTATCTCGGCCGTGATAGGAGAAAGATTTTGAATTTTGGATCTAACATAATATTGATAAACTCGATACTCTGAGCAAGCGGTCTCTGAAAAAAAAATCAATATTAGTGAGATATAAATTTTTTTCAATTTAATGGATCTCTGGGTTTTGATCGAGAATCTTACCTTCAACTAATTTAAAAAATGCTTTCATAAAAAGCTTTCTGTCATCATCTAACATTGATAGTACGACTGTTTTTTTATGCTCCAGTTGTCTATGCTTTGAGACCCGATTAAACAATTTTTTAGCCCGAGCTCGCTCAAGACCTGTGATCTTATGAAATTTTTTTTCTTTTAATTCTGGATCAGTTAACCATGAAGAGTGAAAAAGTGGAAAGTGTCCTTGTGTTCCTAGATGAATCAGGGCCTTCATAGATTCTTCAGGCCGATATTGTATTTCCAAATTTTACTCCCTATAAAAATTTCTCTCCATTGATTTTAAGTCTATTTGTCTATTTATTTGGAGAGGGTAAGTCTTTCCACTGCTGGAGATAGTAAATAAAACAAGTATTTGAGCAAATAGAATTAACCCACTGTAGTAGTCGGAAAAAAATTGTTTGATGCCTTTCTTCCAGTTTTCAGTTAATCTAACTTAAGTGACATTAAGGGATTAGTGATGATCCTTAAGTTTATCTAGTAACTTAATACCAAGGAATGGGAAATGATCAATGTCAAAAATTCATTATTATTATTTTTTTTCGTTTTTACTGCACTTTCATTAAAAGAGGCTTCAGCTCTAGTGGATTATAGTGAAAACATAAATAATAACGATGCTCAAATTAATAGCAACAGATTATCTTCAAAAATTGCACCGCCTAAAAATGAAAGTAAATCTTTGATTTGGAAATCAGATATTTCTTTGACAACAAATTATGAAGCCATGGAAATAGACTCTCAAAAGATTGGAGTGATTAATCTCAATTCTCATATTCAGACTCCCGTAAATGTTTATTTTGATATTTCATACTGGAATGCTCAAACTAATAAAGGCTCTCAAAATGGTAATCCTCGGGCGATAATTGGCTTTAATTGGTTACGTTTTGGTTCACCAACTGATGAGGCACGATTTGATATCTATGGTGGTGTAAAGATCGCCAGTAAGGCAACATTGGCGAGCTCTAGAAATGATAAAATTTTTGGTATAGAAACTACCAAGCGATTTGGCACTTTTGGACTTGGAATTGGTTATGAAGTTTCATTAGTAGGTGCTCCAGCCTCTGAGAGTGATTTAAATATTGGTAATATTCAAAGGATTGCTATTTCAAGTGGGTGGATGGTTTCAAATGATATACAGTTTGAGATCGAAATTGAAAATTTTAGAATTCAGGGGGGTAGTTCTAACTCTCAAACTAATTACTTAAATCAATCTCTTAGTTTTTCTACTCTCTCTCCTAAACTCAATTTGACGATAGTTCCTTCTGTTAATCTTGAACTTGGAGCAAGATTTAGCACAAATAAGCCAAAAAGTTCTCAAGATATAAAGTCAGCTAAACTATTTGACCTTCATGGAGCATATTCTAATTCGCTTTTTGCAGGCCTAAACCTTAATTTATAAAATATGAAATTTAATAAGCCTCTCTACTATTGTTGTGAATGTAAAAAAGTTGTCGATACAGTAGAGAAGTTACTCTTTGTAGAAGAAAATACTAATAAAGGTTTTTGTTCGGAAGAGTGTATTGAGGAATTTTATTTTCCTTTGATGAGCTATTTTGAATCTCTGGATAAAAAGATTCGAAAAGCGCTAGGAATTGTGTCCGAAAATATTCGCCAGGATTTCGATGATAAAAATTTAGTTGATGAAGTTCTTCGTTTTCCAAGTGAAATATTTAAAGTTAGAAATGAATTAGGTGAAGAATTTTCTACCTATATACGGCATTTTGAAAAATATAGTGCGATTGTAATATGTACCATTTATCAAAGCCAAGTCTCTTTTGTTTTTTTTAAAACAATTACCAGTTCTAGAGATTATCTATTAGAGTTTAGAGTTTCTAATGATGTTCAAAAGAATCAGCAAAAGATACCTGAGAATGAAACAGCTGATTTTAGCGAAGAAGATTTTAATTTTATGCAATTATTAGAAAATAAAAAATCTAAACTACTAGCGGATCTACTCACCAAGCGTAAAGATGATGATATTTCTTTTGAAGATTTTTCACTTTACGAATCTTGTTATCAAGATTGTCTAGAAT
>CANFNL010000125.1 GCA_947448205.1 Bacteriovoracaceae bacterium | reverse complement strand
TTCATAATTTTTAAAAAAAAGATCATATAGAATAAATCCGAGGTAAGATTTTCCAGCTCCATGATCAACCAGCGAATAGGCTTTTTCTTTGGTCTCTAAATCCTTTAAGAGTGGCTCGATAAAATGAAACAAATGATACACTTGTTTTAATTTTCTTTTGCTGTCTTGATTGAGTTTTCCATCACGGGTAAGAATGTGGAGTTCTTTTAAAAGTTCTTGCGATTGATTAGGGGATATATCATTCATAGCACTTAACAATATCAATAACATTACAAAATTACAAAAAGAGATTTTGAGATTCTTGACTCTTATAGTTGGGGGTAATAGAGTCTTAAAATTAAATTTTTTTGAGCAATTTCATTGGGAGATGGTCATTATGAACACTGAAAATATTCCTAAGCACGCCCGTGTCGTCGTTGTTGGCGGAGGGGTTATTGGTACATCAGTTGCTTATCATTTGGCAAAAATGGGATGGAATGAAATTGTGTTGATCGAAAGAGATCGGCTTACCTCTGGCACCACTTGGCATGCTGCAGGGCTTATGGTTACTTTTGGATCAACTTCAGAAACTTCTACTGAAATGAGAAAATACACTCGCGACCTCTATAACAAATTAGAAAGTGAAACAGGCTTGGCCACAGGTTTTAAACCGGTTGGCTTTATCGAAGTAGCAACTGATGCTGACCGTCTTGAAGAGTATCGTCGTGTTTCGGCCTTTAATCGATTTTGTGGCGTTGATGTCCACGAAATTTCCCCTCAAGAAGTTAAAAGCCTCTTTCCCTTGGCCAATGTTGACGATGTACTCGCGGGCTTTTATGTAAAAGAAGATGGAAGAGTTAACCCCGTTGATGTCACCATGAGTATGGCCAAGGGCGCTCGTATGATGGGTGTCAAAATGTTTGAAGAAATATCGGCCACTGGTATTTTGAAGAAGAATGGAGTGGTAACAGGAGTAAGAACAAACCGAGGAGATATTCACGCTGAATATGTTGTGAACACCGTAGGCATGTGGGCTAGAGAATTTGGTGAAATGGCCGGAGTCAATATTCCTAATCAAGCCGCTGAACATTATTATCTCATCACTGAAGACATGAAAGAGATGACACCAGATTTACCAATCTTAGAAGATCCATCTTCTTATGGATATTACAGAGAAGAAGTTGGTGGTCTTATGATTGGTTTATTTGAGCCAATATGTGCTCCTTGGAAAGTAGAAGGTATTCCTTCAGATTTTTCTTTTGGTGAAATAAATCCTGATTGGGATCGCATGGCCCCTTATTTAGAAAAAGCGATGTCGCGAGTTCCGAAATCCTTGCATGTCGGAGTAAAAAAATTCTTTTGCGGCCCTGAGAGTTTTACCCCTGATCTTCGGCCTATTGTTGGTGAAGCTCCAGAGTTAAAAAACTATTTTGTAGCAGCAGGATTAAATTCAATTGGCATTTTAACAGGTGGAGGCCTAGGAAGAGTGCTCGCTCATTGGATTATTACTGGAAATCCTGATGTTGATGTCACTGGATTTAATATTGATCGCTTACAAGTTTATCAAAATAATCCTGAATACCGACGCACTCGAACTGTTGAATCGTTGGGAATGGTTTATAAATGCCATTACCCGACAAAATCTCCTGAAACAGCTCGAGGAGCTAAGAAATCTCCTTTTCATGATCGGCTAGCTGCCGCAGGCGCGTATTTTAAAGACGTCAGTGGATGGGAAGGGGCCGATTGGTTTGCTCCTCCAGGAATTAAGGCCGAAACTGGAGCTCTCTCTTTTGGAAAAATGCATTGGTTTGCTTATTGGGAAGCAGAACATAAGGCGGCCAGAGAAAATGTCATTTTAATGGACATGTCTTTTATGTGTAAGTTTTTAGTTCAAGGTCGAGATGCGGGAGTGGCCCTCAATTTCATTTCAGCAAATAATGTTGATGGTGAAACGGGTATGATCACTTACACTCAGTGGTTAAATACTCAGGGCTCACTAGAAGCAGATTTAACAGTTACTAAATTAAGTGATGAAAAATATTTTGTGGTTGTCACTGATACTCAGCTGCGCCATGTTGAAACTTGGATGAAGCGCCACATTCCAAGTGACTCGCATGCCTTTGTCACTGATGTCACTTCAGGTTACGGCCAATTAAATCTGCAAGGGCCTAATTCGCGAGCGCTTTTACAAAGCTTAACATCAATCGATTTATCTAATGAGGCTTTCCCATTTAGGTCTGCTCGTGAAATCGATATTGGTTTTGCTCGCGTGCTTTGTGTGCGTATCACCTATCTCGGTGAATTAGGCTATGAGCTCTATATTCCCACTGAGCAGGCCACTCACGTTTATGATAGAATCATAGAAGCTGGAAAAAAATTCAATTTAAAACACGCAGGCCTTAAGGCCCTCGCCAGTCTAAGAATGGAGAAGGGGTATCGCGATTATGGCCATGACATAGACAACACTGATAATGCATTTGAATGTGGTTTAGGCTTTGCTGTGGATTTCAATAAACCAAATGGTTTTATAGGCCGAGAACAAGCGATCAAGCAAAAAGCAGCGGCACCATATCATAGACGATTACTGCAAGTTTTTGTGCTGAATCCAGATGTTTTTTTATACCATGCTGAAATTGTCAGACGAAATGGCATTGCTGTGGGATACACTCGCGCTGGCTCTTACGGCCATACTTTAGGTGGAGCAGTGGGTCTTGTGATGATTGAGGCCGGTGAAGTCATTGATGCTAATTATGTTGCCCAAGGTAACTGGGAAATTGAAGTGGCCGGTAAAATTTATCCTGCTAAAATTTCCTTAAAGCCATTATACGACCCAGAAAATAAAAAAATTAAATCATAAATTTTTTCTTGCTCAATTTAATTAGTTGGGCAGGAGCTAATTTACCTATTTATTTTTTGAATTATTCATTTAATAAAACATCGCTAGAATAATTTTATGTCAAAAATTATTTTAACTTTTCTATTTATTTTTCTAGTGAGCCTTCCAGCCTTTACAGCTGAGTACTCTCAGCTCGATCCCGATAAAATAATACCCAATGGACTTCTGCAAACTGCATACAACTATTTCCATACACATGGATCTCAAATTGCTAATCAGCGCTATATGGGAATTATCGATTATAAACAACACTCCTCAAAAGAGAGATTTTATATTGTTGATATGGATTCTGGCAGGGTTGATAAATATCTAGTGGCCCATGGGAAACACTCCGATCGCAACAACGATGGATATGCGACAAAATTTTCCAACACGATTGACTCTAAGAAGAGCTCACTAGGATTTTTTTTGACAGCGGAAACTTATTTTGGATCCAATGGTTATTCTTTGCGCTTAGACGGTCTATCTGCAACAAACTCTAATGCCAGAGAGAGGGCCATTGTCATTCACCCGGCCGATTATGTATCTGCTGGCAATCAAATAGGCAGAAGCTTTGGTTGTCCGGCAATCGAGCTACGCTATCATCAAATGATTATTGATCAAATTAAAGAGGGTGCATTAATTTTTGCAAGTTATTAGGTTTTTAAGAAAAAGGCTTTTGGCGACACTGAAATTTATCTTCCAAGTTATTGAAAAATATGAGTCGTGCCTAGCGGAAGTCTAAAAGTGGGTAAAACGCTCACTAAAATAAATTTTTGTCTAAACAGTATCTTATGCCAATTAGACATTTTTACCTATATTATAGTTTAATGAAATCTTTATTTAATTTACCTACTATCCAAACAATGCTTAAACTTGCTGGGCTCTATAATATTTTGTGGGGAGTCCTGGTCATCATTTTCCCAGAGGCAATATTTAAATTCTTGGAGATGCCTCTACCAAATTATCTTGAACTTTGGCAATGTATTGGAATGATTGTTGGAGTTTATGGGGTTGGTTATTTTATCGCCGCTCAAGATCCCGAAACCCATTGGCCGATTATTCTTGTTGGTTTTCTTGGAAAAATTTTTGGACCAATTGGCTTTATAAAAGCCTTGTTAATTGGCTCATTTCCATTGAAGTTTTTAGGTGTCATTGTCCTAAATGATTTAGTTTGGTTAATTCCCTTTTACTATGCGCTCATTTATGCTTATGAAGCCAAAACTTCTGAAGAGAGTGCTCCTAAAAAATTTACTGATCTTATAAAGCTAATAAAAACTAATCATGGGGAGAGTTTATACGAAGCTTCTTTGAAGTCTAAAGTTTTACTTGTTTTTATCAGACATTTTGGTTGTACATTCTGTAGAGAAACCGTCTTTGAAATTTCTAAACTAGACTCTCAAATTAAAGTTCAAAACCTCAATCCCATTTTTGTCCACATGAGTGATCCATCATTTGGTGACGAATTTTTTGCTAAATACTACACTTATCCTGTTACCCATATCTCTGATCCTCAACGATATCTTTATAAAAGTCTAAACTTAAAGCGTGGGTCTCTCTCTCAACTTTTTGGGCCGAAGACTTGGATACGTGGCTTTTGGGCGGGTATTTTTAAAGGACACGGTAAAGGAGAATTAGAAGGTGATCCACTCCAACTCGGTGGCTTTTTTGTGCTCTCTCACGGTCAAGTTGTCTATGAACATAAAAATAAATCTGCCTCTGAATTTTTTGAATTAAGCGCTCTCCCGAAACTTTAAAATTATGATATAATTTTAAAAGTTTAATAATCTAATAAATTTTAGATTATTGGCCTTTAGGAAGAAGGGAGAAACTATGTGTGGCCTTGTAGTCATTGAGGGCGAATTTAGCTCTGATCAAAATTCACTGTTTAAATCTGATTTTCAAAAACTTACCCACCGTGGTCCAGACGATCATCAACTTCTTGCCTTTCCGTTGGGAATGATTGGTTTTCATCGCCTGGCCATTATGGATTTATCAGAGCATGGACGCCAGCCATTTAAATCAAATCAATCCAATCTTTTAGTTTGTAATGGTGAGATTTATAATTACCGTGCTCTAAAAGCAGAATGTCTTACTCATCAATTTATCTCTGACTCTGATTGCGAGGTTTTGCTGCCTTTATATGAACAGTGGGGATTAAAAAAAATGGTTTCAAGTCTAGATGCTGAGTACGCATTAGTCATATGGGATGAGAAAAAACAAAAACTCATGGCCGCTAGAGACCCCATGGGCATTCGACCTCTTTTTTATGGAAAAACTAAAGCTCATAAAATTGCTTTTGCTTCAGAGGTTAAAGCACTTATTGATTTTTGTGATGAGATCACTCCTTTTCCTCCAGGACATTATTTTGATGGCGATAACTTCCACTGTTATCTCGATCTCACAAAAGTTTCTGCTTATCATACAAGTTCGATCACCGATATTTTGGAAGGAATAAAATCTAGGTTAAATCAAGCAGTGAAAAAGCGTTTGCAATCAGATGCGGAAGTGGGCTTTCTTTTAAGTGGTGGTCTAGATTCAAGTTTAGTTTGCGCCATTGCTCAAAAGTTAAATCCAAACAAGCCAATTCGCACTTTTTCAATCGGGATGAGCCACGATGCGATTGATTCTAAATACGCTCAAGATGTTGCTACTTTTATTGGTGCCGACCATACTAATGTAGAAATGAGTGCTGAGGATGTATTAGGTGCACTCATTGCAGTTATTTGGCATTTAGAAACATGGGATATTACAACCATAAGAGCTTCGATTGGGATGTATTTGGTTTGTAAATACATTAGAGAAAATACATCGATTAAAGTTTTATTAACGGGAGAAGTGAGCGACGAGCTTTTTGGTTATAAGTATACTGATTTTGCTCCTAATGAAGCAGAATTTCAAAAAGAGGCGCAAAAGAGAATCCGCGAATTGTATTTATATGACGTGCTTCGCGCCGATCGATCTATCTCTGCTCACTCCCTAGAAGCGCGAGTGCCATTTAGCGATAGCGATTTTGTGTCGTATGTAATGCATATTGATCCTAAATTTAAAATGAATACCACAGGAATTGGTAAGTTTATTTTACGGCAAGCCTTTAAGGCAGAAAATGAATCAGACAAAATTTTACCTGATCATATTTTATGGCGCGAAAAAGCGGCGTTCTCGGATGCTGTGGGGCATAGCATGGTGGATGAGTTGAAGGCCCATGCAGAATCACTTTATAGCGATCAGGATTTATCCCAGGCTTTAATAAAATATCCCTATAAAACGCCTTTTACCAAGGAATCCCTCTTGTACCGAGACTTATTTGAGAGCTTTTATCCCAATCAAGCACAATTAATTCCAGATTTTTGGATGCCTAATTCGGCTTGGAAGAATTGCCAGGTCTCTGATCCAAGTGCGAGAGTCTTACCAAATTATGGCAAAAGTGGAAAATAGCCAAGCCATGTATAAAATTGTCTTCAATAATGATTATTTTATTGTCGTCGATAAAAGCGCAAATGTCTTAAGTGTGCCCTCTCGCTTGGGTCAAAAAGAAGCTCGTCCTGTTTTGGGGCTTATGCTTGAGCGGGATTTAGGTTTAAGTCTCTATCCTGTCCATCGCCTTGATTTTGAAGTTCAAGGATTAATTATGTTTGCTAAGACACCTAAGGCCCAAAGCGCCGGCAATATGTGGTTTGAACAAAAAATAATTCAAAAAACTTATCAGGCGCTCACACAGGCTTTGCCCAAAAATAGTGAGCCATTTCGAGTTGGCGAGCACTTTCAGTGGCGTGCGCGCTTGTTGCGCGGTAAAAAAAGGGCCTATGAATCCCCTCATGGAAAGGAGAGTATCACTGAGGCTTTTCTTGAATCTATTGATCAATTGGGAATTTATCATTGGGAACTTCGTCCTATTACTGGACGGGCCCATCAATTAAGATATGAGCTCTTTCGCCATCAAATTCCAATCGTGGGTGATACTCTTTATGGATCTGATGTGAAATTTGCAGAAGTGGGAATTGCCCTTCGGGCCTACAAAATTGATTTATCCAAAATAGAAAATCGCAACGAATTTTTATTGCCAGAAATAATTTTAGTAAAAAAATTTCAATAAGTAATTGCCATCATGTCTCATTTTTTCCTATAATTTTTAAAGGTGTATTTTTTTACTATGAGGGTGAAAAATGGCAAATTCTTTTATCGCAATATCAATGCTTCTTTCTTTACTATCTTTTAATACTTTTGCTTCTATTGCACCGATTGCTCCTAAACTCAATTCTAATACTATCAATTCTCAGATGGTTAATCTTAATATGCAGTTTAAGGCCAATAATAAAACACTAAAAAGTGACTTATCGATGCCTTTTTACCAAGTTGCTGAGTTGGAAAAAAAATTTAATAACAAGAATTACCTCATCAAGGTGAATCCTCGAAGAGGCAAAAATCTTAATGAAGTAGAGATTGAATTGAAATTTTTTCACTCTAATAGTGAAAAAGCTTTTGCCAAAAAAGAGATCATTGCTGTTTTAGGTGAAGAATCTAAGGTTTCAGTTAAAGGTGTTTCAGTTAAAATAACGCCTGTCTTAAACTAGTTATTTAAATAATTTTTGGATGTGCTCAAAAAGTGGAATAAGTTCAAGGCTAATAATTAATACTACAGTGAGCTCTAAAATATGACTTCTTCGGTGATTGATATGATCCAGGAGAAGTTTACAAATTTCAGCTAAATTTTCTAGTTTATTATCGATACTAGTCTGCCAATCAGAAAATCTAAATTTTTTGGAAGCCATCCTAAATACAACAGAGTGGTAGAGATCGCCAATGACCTTCAATGAGTTCTCAACGGATTCAACGATCTCGGCAATTTCGATATAGCGCTGACCTGCC
>CANFNL010000124.1 GCA_947448205.1 Bacteriovoracaceae bacterium | reverse complement strand
TTTAACAGATGATCTCTATATTCATTTATGGCCTTCACTCCGGCCACACCTTGCATCTGGATTATATTTTTCCATGCATCGAAGTAGTCGCGTATTTCAATCGGCGCTTTTTTTAAGGCTTTATCTAATGTTTTTGATGTCTCTACCTTGTACATCACTTAATAGTAATATAACCTATAAGTAATGTCAAAGAGCTGAAACAATTATTCGAACTGAAATTGCTTTTATTTATTTAAAATGATTAAGGAATTTTGAGTCATCCACTGTAATGGCGCATACTGAGGGTATTTAAGACTTTCATAGCATTAGACCCTCTCCGAAGCCATTCGAAGCCAAAATCACAACTAAATATCACAAGTAAAATTAAACGAATTTTTCTTGATCGTCTTATCCTGACTGCCTTTATCCCAAAAAGGGTAATGAATAACACAAGATCGAACTAAATTAATTTTAGAATCATATCCATATAAACCAGAACTTCCTGCTACCCACATTATTTCATTGGCTGGGTCTTTTTTTATAACAGTAAACAAATCAAATCTGTTTTTAACAGATCCAATTATTTTTTTATTTTTTATATCTAAGACATGGACTCCGTGTCCATCTGGTTCAAATTCATTACAAAAGCAAAGCTCATCCAAAGTTCATTACCCCATCTTTCGACTGCAATTACTCTACAGCCATCACAAATTTTTGATAATTTAAGATCAATGTTAATTAATTTTTTTATCTACAGTAATGGCCAATTTCTTACAAACGTCATCTGTTTCGCCAGTTTTAGTACAAGCAGAATACTTAACTTTATATCCAATTCCATTTTGAGCAGTGACTTTACTATCTCCATAATAATTAACTGGATCTTCATTAGTCATCTTTGCTTTTGGGAATTTTTCTTTAAATGCCTTATCAGTTAGTATTTCAATTTTTTTATTTGAGAGAACACCATAAACCATTTGAAGCTTATCTGAAGGTCCACCTGGCCGACCTCCATTTTCAAAAATAAAACCAATGTTTTCTTTCTGAAAATCTAGTTCATAGAATATGGGATAAGAAGGTGACTCTTCCATTGAATAAACGAAAAATGAATTTATTGATATTAAAATACATATCAATAATCGCAGTAAAAATTTATTCATTATTCAGCTCCTCAATTTTAATTATAAATTTTTCATTATTCCTTCAAAGCTTTAACAAACTCTTCAAAAATATTCTCGTAACCTTCGGCTTTACACCATTTCCTGATGCTGGCTAAATTCACATCTTGATTTTTGGCAACCAAAACTGCTTGATCTAATCCTTCCGATGCTTTGAAATATATATAGGATGCCAATCTATCCTTAACACAATCAGTTGGTGATAAAATCTTAATAACTGTTCCATCAACTTTTACTTCATCTGGAACAATTGTATTATCCTCACCTATCCCCAGAGGAGGACCTCCTGGAAATTCAACGAAGAGATGTTTACAATCTGGATGAACATAATGCCTTCCATGCTTTTTAAAGCCAAGCTCATTCATCCCCTCTTCAAGTTTCGTTGCGAACATACTCACTTTCACAAAATCTAAATCCCCTGAATGGTAAGCTCCATTTGAGTAAATAGATACAACCGCTCCACCAACAAGAATTGTATCAATTCCTTTCTTCTTCAGATAAACTGCTACATATTCCCAAAGTTCTTTTTCGGTGCATGTTTTTAAATTAATTGCCAAGTTTTTCACCTTTTTTAATAACAGGTTTTCCTGGTCTTCTCGGTCTTCTTCTTGCTGCAAAAATCTTTTCTTTGTCTTCTAGAGAAAGACCATCGTAATAAACTTTAACTAAATCAATAAAAGGTTTTACGATAGGAGATTTTTTATTGAATAAATAAACGCGAGTTTTACCAACAAGCTTTGAAACAAGAATTCCGGCCTCTTCAAACCGTTCGAATTGTTTCTGAACCGCACTCAACGAAATCTCATAATCTTTTGAGACAGCAGAAGGATAAATTTCACCATAGTGAACTAAATGTAACATGATTTTCATGGCAGTATCGCTGCCTAAGATTTTTTCAAGCATGAGATACTATAACATATGTCAGCTCTGGGATCCACCTCTTTAGGAGGTTATATAACCTCCTAAAGAGGTGGAACAGGTGAGACGACATTATCCCCACTGCGTACCTAGGATAGCCCTTAATAAAAGTTTGGTTCGAACCATCCCTTTGGGTTGTCTTGCACTATTTGAAATTATTGAGTTTTTTAATGGCGCACCCTGAGAGATTCGAACTCCCGACCAACTGGTTCGAAGCCAGCTACTCTATCCAGCTGAGCTAAGGGTGCGTGGATGATGAAGTGAAGCTAGTATAAAAATTTCAAGTCTAATAGACAAGTCGCACAGGCTAATATATTAAAAAAAGATGAATAATCTTATCTCTGACAATATCTTAGGCTACGAACTCCTCGACTCGGGTCATGGAAAAAAGCTTGAAATAATCGCTGGTCTCACCGTCGAGCGCCCTTGCCCTCAGGCCATTTGGGCCCCAAGGCTCTCTGACTTAGAATGGTCTAGGGCAAGCTCAGTCTGTATTCGTAAAAGCGACGGCGGTGGCACTTGGAAACATCGTGGAGACCGAGAACCGCAAAACCTAGTACTCGAATATGAAAGTTTAAAATTTAAACTCAAATTTACTTCTTTTGGCCATTGTGGTGTTTTTTTTGAGCAACAAGCTGTTTGGGATCTTCTGCGTGCTGAAGCTCTAAAATTACAAAATGAACTTGGTCGACCTCTCAAATTTTTAAACCTCTTTGGCTATACTGGCTGTGCTTCTATTGCAATGGCCGCAACCGGCGCAGAGGTTTTTCATGTAGATTCAAGTAAGGGTGTGCTTAATTGGGGAAGAGAAAATGCCGAACTCTCCAAGCTTGATTTAAAAAAAATAAAATTTGTGCAAGAAGATGTTAACGCCTTTATTAAGCACTCTCTTAAAAAGGGATTTAAATACGATGGTATCCTGGCAGATCCTCCGAGCTGGGGTCATGGGGCTAATAAAGAAGTTTGGGAATTTGATCAAATGATTTCTAATCTTGTTTCAGACTGCTTTAGTGTGCTTACTCGTGAAAAAAGTTTTTTCTTTTTATCAAGCCACACTCATGGTGTTCAAGCAGAAGCTCTAAAAAATATTATGAATGATCATCGGATAAAAAAAGATATTGTAGTCGGAGAGCTTGGAGTACGCCACTGTCATGATTCAAGAATCCTTCCAGCTGGAATTTACTCATTAGCAAAAAATATTTATTAGCTAATTTTCTTTTCCAAAAATAATAATGTTGCGATAATGACGGTTACAAAACTGGCCATAAAAAAGACATAAGAGCTCCCTACACTATACCAAATAACTCCGGCCAACATACTGGCCATCATCGCAGCAAGGCTTTGAGTGGTGGATTGAAATCCCAGGGCCGTTGCCAAATCCACTTTTGCACATAAATTACTTACCCAAGCTTTAGTGATACCTTCGGTAGCAGCAGCAAACAAGCCATAAAAAAAGAAGAGTAGATAAAATATTTTATAATCGGAATTGAAAGCCATCCCTCCGTAGGTAATGATAAAAAAAGTTAAGCCGAGTAGAAAAACTTTTTTCTTGCCGATTCGATCCGAGATGATTCCCATCTGATAAGAACTAGCAGCGTAAATGAAGTTATAAAAAATATAAAGCGAAATAGTTTGTACATCTCCTAACCCACTTTCTCTCGCCTTTAGCAGTAAAAACATATCCGAAGAATTAACTAACGTAAAAATGAGAATGAGACTAATAATTCTTTTGTACTCAGGAGAGGCAATTTTCCAATAATTTAGCGAACTCCAAAAAAGACTTCCCGATTCATTTTTCTTTTCAATTTTCTTGTCTTCGACTAAAGCTAGCGCAAAAACTAAAAAGACGGCTGGAATAAGAGCGTAGGCAAAAATTCGTTGGTAATCTGCTGGATGATAATGCAAATAAATAAGAGCAATGATAGGGCCAAAAAAAGCACCGAGAGTATCTAGAGATCGATGAAAACCAAATACGGCTCCTTTGGTTTCTGGAGTTGCCTCTGCCGACAACATCGCATCTCGAGAAGCTGTTCTTATGCCTTTTCCAAGGCGATCAAGGGATCTCGTCGTCAGCACCCAAATAGGATTAACAAAAAGACCTATGGCCGATTTGGATAAGCTCGATAAAACATAGCCCCCCCAAACAAAAGGCATTCTTCTGCCAGAGGTATCTGAGAGTTTTCCGAAGTAGGTTTTAGAAATTCCTGCAATAGCATCGGCCAATCCTTCGAGCACGCCTATATAGATTGCTCCCATGCCAATACTTTTTAAATAAAGAGGCATTATTGGATAAAGGAGTTCACTGGAAATATCGCCAAAAAAGCTGACAATCGACAATAATAAAACTGTTCTGGTTATGACTTTAGTCTTCAATGCTAAAAACTATATGTATAGCCAAGGCTAGGCACTTTTAAATAGTCTTTAGCAATTCTCTCTTGAGTAAACTCCAAGCGATTTAGGCTTTCTAATTTTTCAGAATTAAGAGGAACTTCACTACTAACAATGCCAGATACTGATTTTGTTGCTTGAGAAAAAATAACAACCCCAACTCCGACAACAATCCCAATAGCTCCGCCAATGGCCACATTTTTCCATTTAGTTGAAGGATTGTCGGCAAATGATAAGGTTGAAAGTCCTAAAATAGCGCCTGCTGCTCCCGAGCCGAGTACTATAGATATATCTCTTAGTGAGTCATCCATAATCCCTAAAGATTGATCTTCAGCGCTATAGGCTATTGGCATAACTAACAAAGTCATAATGATCAAGAAGTAAGCAAAATATTTTTTTAGTGTCATTTTTATTTCCATAGCGTCGTGTTTTGCAATTTCAGTTTTGCGTTAATTTGATTTTTGTAACCCTTTTGAATACACTAACTCTCTTATAAAAAAAAGTGAGCACTATTCATGAAACAATCTTTCTCTGCCTATAGTATTATACAAAAGAAACGAGATAAAGAAAAACTTACGAAAGAAGAAATCTCATGGTTTATCGAGGGGCTTACTAAAGGCAAGATCGCCGACTATCAAATGAGCGCACTTTTAATGGCCATTTATTTAAATGGACTCGATAAGATGGAAACAGTGGCCTTAACCGATGCCATGCTTTACTCAGGATCTGTTTTAGATTTTAAAGATCAAGTCTACATTGATAAACACTCTACTGGCGGCGTCGGCGATAAAGCCTCTTTTATCTTAGCACCCATCGCAGCTGCTTGTGGAGTCAAGGTTCCAATGATTGCTGGCCGAGGCTTAGGTCATACTGGTGGCACAATCGATAAAATAGAGGCCATAAAAGGGTTTAAAACAGATATTTCTCTTAATGAATTTGTATCCCTTTTAAAAAAGCGTGGATTAGTTTTAATTGGTCAAACTAAAGAAATTGCTCCTGCTGATAAAAAGATCTATGCCCTAAGAGATGTCACAGCGACTATAGAATCTATTCCTTTAATTACTGCCTCTATCATGAGCAAGAAATTAGCAGAAGGAGCCAAAGGGATTGTCATGGATATTAAAACTGGCAACGGGGCTTTTATGGCGAAATTATCCGACGCCAAAAAATTAGCCGCAAGCATAAGAGAGACTGGACTGCGCTTTAATAAAAACATGATGACAGTCATCACCGATATGTCAGAACCTCTAGGATGCGCGGTAGGAAATTCACTAGAAATTATTGAAAGCATCGAGACACTAAAAAATAATGGCCCAAAAGATTTAACAGAGCTCTCTTTATCCCTAGCAGGGGGCATGGTTTATTTAGCCGGACTTGCGGCATCTCACAAAGAGGGAATTAAAAAAGCAAAATTAGCGCTGGAGTCAGGTGCTGCCTTAGAAAAATTCAGAGAACTCATTATCCATCAGGGTGGAGATGGCAAGGTTATAGATGATTATACACTTTTACCTCACACCAAAAATACACTTGAAGTAAAGTCCATCAAAAATGGATTCATAACTAAAATGGATTGTAAAAGTTTTGGTCATCACTGCGTACGCTTGGGTGGTGGACGTCAAAAAACTAGCGACATCATTGATTTTGCTCCAGGCTTTATATTGAATAAAAAGATTGGAGATAAAATAAAAAAAGGTGATGTTCTCGTGAGAATTCATCACCATGAAAATCAAAAGATGATTGCCCAAGAAATAGCTCAGGAGATGATAAAAAAAGATATAATAATTGGGGCCGCGAAAGCGAGATCAAAAAAGAAATTGATCATTGAAGTCCAAACTAAATTTGCTGCAAAAAATAAAAAGAGAAAATAATTATGTATGAAAAATTAGGAAAAGCTGCACAGTATATCCAATCAGTAAAAATCACTAAGCCAAAAATTGGAATTGTCCTCGGATCAGGTCTTGGTGTTTTTATTGAACAAATTGAAGATAAAACCATCATTGCTTATAACGATATTCCCTTTTTCAAAAAAACAACGGTTGAGGGACACGAAGGACGATTGATTCTGGGAAAAGTTAAAGGTGTTGAAGTTGCTGTCCTTCAAGGAAGGCTTCATGCTTACGAAGGACTTCCCATGGAAGAAGTAGTCTTTCCAGTAAGACTGCTGGCCATTTTAGGTGTGAGTAAACTTATTCTGACGAATGCTGCAGGTGGAATTAATCTTAATTATCGTCCAGGAAATTTAGTTATCATTAAAGATCATATTAATTTCATGGGAAAAAATCCTCTCATCGGTCCTAACAATAATGAAATGGGACCTCGATTTCCCGACATGACTCATGCTTATAATCCTGAAATGAATTCTATCATGAAAGAAGTTTCAAATGAATTAGGCTACAGTATTCACGAGGGTGTTTACGCTGGGGTTTTGGGACCAACCTATGAAACACCAAGTGAAATAAAAATGTTGAGAATTCTTGGTGGTGACATGGTTGGAATGAGTACTGTTCCCGAAGCAATCGCCGCTAAGCACCTGGGCTTGAAAGTTTGTGGCATAAGTTGCATTACTAATATGGGTGCTGGAATAATTGATCAGACGCTAAAGCATGAAGACATAAAACACGAAGCAATGAAGGCCATGAACCACTTCACTGCACTTTTGAATAACTCAATCGAAAAATTTGGAAAAATCTAATATGGAAACTTCTCAACTTAGAACTCTTGCTATAGCTGCTTCAAAAAATGCTTACTCTCCATACTCTAAAGCATTAGTTGGCTGTGCTCTCGAAACTAGTGATGGCACAATTTATACCGGCTGCAATATTGAAAATGCTAGCTATGGGGGAACTGTCTGCGCTGAAAGAGTCGCTATATTCAAAGCAGTCTCAGAAAATAAAATGAAACTAACAAAAGTTTATGTTTACACCAAAGAAGGCTGGCCGCCTTGTGGATTATGCCGTCAGATCATGAGTGAATTTGCCGACAATGATTTAGAAGTCATCATAGGTAATGAAACTGGAACAGAAAAGACGATGAAATTCACTGAACTTATGCCGCTCTCTTTTACTCCTGATCATTTACATAAATAGAAACTAAATTTAATAGTACAATTTCATTATGATTATTTTAAAAGAAATCTTTTCAGTAAGTTTAATTTTGTTTTCAGTTATAGATATTCTGGGATCAATTCCATTTGTTTTGGATTTAAAGAAGAAATACAAAAAAATTGATAGCCTAAAAATTACCTTAATATCTGGACTCTTATTATT
>CANFNL010000123.1 GCA_947448205.1 Bacteriovoracaceae bacterium | reverse complement strand
AATTGAAAATGATAAAGTATTAAGTTAAAAACTTATCAGGATTTTGCGTTCGCAAATGGTAGGGATTGGCCATCATTCAGGTGGTAGGGTTTGAGTATCATTTTCCATCGGGGACGCCCTTTTTAATTCAAGGACGGGCTATCGCCCACTTTCATTGTTCTTTTTTGATTTTTAAACGCCAAAATACTGTTGTGAAATATGATCTTCTTTATATAGGAAAGAACAACTTTCTTTCGGAGGAGTTGTTGATTCCTACTCTGTTTCTCCAGACCTACCGCAAATTGCAACTTCATCGCATTCACAGGCAAACGACTTTCTTTATTTCGTTATAACTCATGAATTTGGCCATCTATTTGACTTTGCCAACCAACTCAATAGACAAATTAATTGTCCTGATGAACCTGCTCCAGGTGACGACCAACTACCGGAATGTGAAATGGCTGAAGGAAGTTGGGGAGCTATTAGCTGGTTAACCGACAGAAAGCCTAAAACTTCAAATGAATTTCAAAATAGAACTGGTCTTTGCTTTTACTTTTGTGAGGGCAAAACTTTGAACAGAACTGACGTTCCAGCAGTTTATGCATCTTTAGCGAATACTGATTTTATTAGTTTGTATTCTACTCAACAACCTTGGGATGATTTGGCAGACAGTTTAGCTTACTTTATGATGGAACAAAAATTAAATACAAAATATATCATCAATACGATGCAAGGCAAATCTTATGACCCCATTGCAAAAATTAATAATCCTTTTTACGCCGATAAATTAAAATATTTGAAAAACTTTCTGTCGAAACCAAATATCATTTATCCTTGAGTCGCAAGCTCTGATCAAGTAAACAACTGATGTTTCGAAAACTATATTCTAAAATAACAAAGGGCCTATTTCTGGCCCTTTTTATTTTAGTCTTTGTGAATGTGATCAACTTCTGATTCGCTGATCCATTCTTTTGTGTAATTTTTCTTCCATTAAAAGAAATACACAAAGTAATCGTTTTATTTACAAGTATCCAATTAGTTTATAACCTACTTGTATTTACAGACCAACTTGAAAAGAAAAAAGGAAATGAAAATGTCTTCCCCGCCAAATCAGACAGAAACAATAGCTTCATGGTGTATATTTTTAATTGGTGCTCTTTTACTTTTTATCGCAATCTTCTTTGATCCAATAGGCTCATCACCAGATACTGGAATTATTGATTTGGGGACTGTTAATACGAAGTGGCTTTTAGGTGGTATCGGTAGCGTTTGTTTATTAATTGGAATAGTGGCCCTTTTTAAAAACCGCTCAACTAATTAATCAAAAAGATCTTTCCTTTTTCAAAATGCACTTTTTCAAAAGAGTTTGTTTCTTTGCACTTTATAACTAGGTCTGTTGATTCTTTTTCAATTTCAAAAATGTCTGCATAGACTCTTGAAAATCCCTTAATCTCAAAAAAAGAATAATCTTTAAGGATAATTGTATCTCCTTTTTTCAATTCATTTATTTCTATTATAAGTTTCATTTTAAAATCCTCTAGTAGTTTCTTCTATAACTTCAAACGCTTTTCAAGCACTTCTATTGGTGTTAATGGAATGATAAGTTTTAGAGTATAGGAACAATTAAAGGGACATTTTCGAAATAAACAAAATACTATTCTACACGGCCCCCCCCAAATATAGAGAAATGAAGCCTGCGGCGGCATTTATAACATTTTGAAGAGCTTTTTTCACCGATATTTTATTTTTATAAATGGATCTTCTTATTTAAAAATTTTAGCGAGTTGGTGACGATAAGATCACTGTACGTGAGTTTGAAAGTTCAAAAAGCTTTGTGATTCGGATGAGTTCATGAAGGCACCCACTGTCAAAAGAGTAGAACCACAATAAATTTGTCTTAACTCAAAGAAGCCAAGTTCAACGCTACCAACAACAGATAGAAGCGCTTGATGAACAAGAGGATGAGCTTCTACAATTTTTCCTCAATAAAAAAATTGATGACATCGCTTATCAGAAAAAATTAATAAGCTATCGTGAAGAAAAAAAGAAACTCAACAATCTTATTGTTGGCGTTCAAGAGCATTTGGTTGATGGATTTCTCACAAAAAGTGAAAACATTCTCGAACTGGTCAAGTCACGAGATTTATTGTGGAAAGAGATGTCTCCCGAAGAACGGGTAATTTTTATAAAAACAGTAGTCTCGAACCAAAAGCTCAACGGAAAAAGCCTTGAAATTACTCTTCACAAACCTTATGTAGCCCTTGGTAAAATAAGTTATTTCAAGAAGATAAAAAAAAACCTCATCGGTGAAGATGAGGTTTTAAATATTTGGTGCCCGTGGCCCGATAGTAGACGAACCACTGCATGTTGAACAATCTTATTTAATTCAGTGGCAAGAGTCGAGGGTAAATCTAAGCGAGCTGGCACGTTTGCGATGGATTGAAGGCTGGACAAGGAAAGAACTGGCGGAGCACTATGGACGAACAGAGATGGCCATTCAGAATTATTTTCAAAACATTAAGAAGAAAAAATTAGACGACTTTGATCTCTAGTTTGGGATCAAGTCGTCAATAGCAAAAAAATTAAGTCTCTAAGAAACTTTTAATTCTTTAGAAGGTTTTATAATGCTCAGGAGACTTAAAAGCTTATCAATCGTAAAAACTTCGATGCGATATTTAATAATCTTATTTACGCGGGCCTTATCAATGCCTAGCTTATTAGCAAGTTCGACCTGAGAAATTTTGTTAGTGAGAATATATTCTACAAATTCAGCGCAAAGGTCGTATTTAATTTTATCAACGGCCGAAGCATTTTCCCTGTCAATCACATAAGTAGGTTCGACATGCTCTAATTTTTTTAAAACTTTCTCTATTTGTTCTTTCGTTGGAAATGCCACTATAACCTCCTATCTCTAAATGCTGTAATAACTCCGACATAAAACTTATGATCTTCCAAGAGCCAGACCATCTTATAAAGTTTAAAGTCATGAGCAATTTCAGATACAAAATATTGAAATTCACCATCACTTTGCTTATCAACGTGCTCTATAAAGACGAGCTGAGAAACAAGCTCCAAAATTAATTCATCAGATATATGGTCTGAATGTTTATCAACATGCGGATCGATGATCACTTCTTCGATCTCTATATTGTTGATGACGATTGTATTAATTTTATAAGTTCTTCTTTCCATCGATTTATAATGTATCAAAAGTAGTCAAATTTGTCAACTTTCTTGTTTCAAGGCCATGACCACTTTTTTGATATTTTGTATTTTAAGGCTAAAAATTCATGGAAATTAGGCAGGTTAGAACTATTCGTCATAATTACTTAATTCTTTTATAAAAAAAATCATCTGATAAACCCCCCATATGAATAAAAAATTATATTACGCAGCTCAAGAGTCAGCTTATAAAAAAATTCAAGAACGGGGCGAAGCCGGTTGGATGAGAAAATCGATGGAAGATTTTAGAGATCCTGAGACGGATAAAATAATTAAGACTATAAGACAGATTAGCTCCCTATTTCCAAAACTAATTCGATTCGGGGACGCCCTTTTTAATTCAAGGACGGGCTATCGCCCACTTTCATTGTTCTTTTTTGATTTTTAAACGCCAAAATACTGTTGTGAAATATGATCTTCTTTATATAAGAAGAAATCAAGCTCTCTAAAGCAGTTGAAGAACAGTTCCAAAAATCAGTCAAAATAAAATGTTTGAATATTGCGGATGTTTACGGTGGCAAAATTTGTGCGGCATTAGACCGTCAACACCCGAGAGATTTATTTGATGTAAAATTTCTTTTTGCCAACGAAGGAATAACGAAAGATGTTAAGGATTCATTTTTGTTTTATCTTTTGTCTCATAATCGCCCGATTGATGAACTAATAAATCCAAATCTGAAGGACATTTCAGAAATTTATAAAAATGAATTTGTTGAAATGACTAACGAGAAAGTCGAGCTTCAGGAGCTTATAGAAATTAGAAAAAAATTAATTACTGAAATAAATAAAAGTTTGACCACTTCCGACAAAGAATTTCTCGTGAGTTTTGTTGAAAATAGGCCTGATTGGAATAAAGTTCGTGATCAAAAAATAAAAGAATATCCTTCAGTATAATGGAAAATTGTTAATCAAGAAAAAATGTCTTCAAAAAAGAAAGCGGACTATGTTTTGAAATTAAAAAATATACTTGCTTAGAAAACTAAACGTGTAGTTCTCTTTCCTGTCTACTTCTCTAACTTAACCACTCAATTTCATTTCGGTCGGGTCGAATCCACCATATTCCGATTTCCCCTTTTGGGGGAAGCAAATTCCATGGTTTCCTCAATGAAAAATCAATCTTTCCGTCCTTCAAAATGATGTTCGATCCCACTAATTCAACGAATTTTCGTTTTGAGGTATGGGATGCCGAAAAGTATTGAGAACTAAGGGCTTTTGTCTGTTCGATCCACTCTTTTACTCTGGGAGTAGTGGCCGGTTCTGTACACTCGAACGCTTTTATCTCAGATTTGATTCTACTCTCTTCATCCATCCACTTTCTGTACTTCTCTTTCCATAAATGTTCAGGAATGACACCACTGATTTTATCCTCATACGACTGAGCAATCAGACGACCAACTTCAACTTTTTCGGATCTACTCTTTTGACAGTGGCTACCCACTTGAACGGCTATCCTAGGTACGCAGTGGATAAGTCAAAAAAACTTAATCATATTAAAAAGATAAACATTCTTTCTTGCATGCTTGCATAGCCTTATCGGTCGTAAGTAATTAAATTCTTAAATCATTTTTCTGAATTAAAAAACAGTTATCCCTTAGCTTTTTTATGAAGCCATATTTATTACTATTTAGAGAACTTTAAGATCTATCGACAAGAATATAAAATCTTCAATCGATAGTTCTCAAAATTTTTAAACCCATAAGCATTTCTTTGAATAAGTTTTGCTTTATGGTTATACCCTTCGGTTCGGGCGTTGGTTATTCGTGTTTTAAAATAATTAAAAATTTCTTCACGCCATTTTATTAGCGTTCTCCGCAATGTTTGAAGCTATGGAATTTTTGAATACACAAGCCAATCGGTAAACTTAGTAAATGATCGTTTTGCATTATTGTATCCCTTGCATCGATAAAGTGAGTGAATAGCTTCTTTGGCCGTGGGTCCATTCCGGACACATCCTTTACACTTTATACCGGAGACATAGTTTACACTTCTAAATAAACCGGTCGGCAGTAATAATTGCATTTGGAAATAAAGTCGTTGCTGCTAATTTAAAGCCTGAAGATAAATCAATGACAACATTTTTGACACTTTCACGACTCCTGATTTTTAAAATATTTTCTGATTCCAAAATATCTGCAGGCGCTCTACCAAGGATAACTTCGCGAACTTTTCTATTGTTATAATCAACAAACACCGTAACAAATTCTTTTCGTCCATATTTTCGTTGAAAGGAATGCTCGTCAATACCAACAGTAGTAGGCCATTCTGATTGTAGTTTTCTAGTTTCTAATTCCACTTGTTCGTAGTGACATTTATAAACGAGCCACTCAGAACATCCTGTGACATCAGCAACGCGTTTTAGATTGGAAAACTGAGTACAATTCCACATAACATGATGTCGATATCGTTGAGTAGTTCTGAAGCCTTTAAAGATACCTTGAACAGGTTCTCTAAAAACTTTTTTACATGATTTACATAAAAATCTTCTTTTTTTAATTTTTAAAATAATGTTTTTACTTCTTAGTGGTGTGTCTCGAATTGTTACAACGACATGATCATAAACAGTATGAGATTTACTTGCGCACTTAGGGCAGACTTCAAATTCTGAAACTTTTTCCATCAGATATATTCGTTGTCTTTTTTGTGGAGAAGAGATTAGTTTTACAAATTTTAGTTCCGGAAGAAAGAGATCGTTGATAAACTTTAGAACAGGCGTGGGCATTCAAAACTCCTTATAAAAATGTTGTCGCAAACTTATTTTACAAGAAGAAAAATGCCCGGCTTTTTTAATCGGATATTGTTTATTTTGACTGATTAAAACGCTATTAACTCAGCGCCATCCACTGCGAACCGCGAAGACCCTCCAAAAGGTTTTTGCGCAACTAGCACCTTTTAAAAGTAATAAATCTTTACCTAATATTTTTAGTAAAAATGACATTGGTGTAAAAACACAAAGAAAAAGAGTTAATAGAAAAAAAAAGCTCGTCATCTTTTGTAAGAACTTACCTAGATTGAACCAAGCATTATTAAAATGGAAGAGGAGCATAGGCTTAATAGTGCTGATGCTAAAAAAAAGTAAGCCTATAAAAAGAGGCAAAAACTTAGGTGTCTTATGATGAGCAACAGGAAGTAATCCAAACATAAAGAAAAAAAATGAAAAAATAAAACCAAATCTTCTATCTGAATCTCTTTTATTTATTGATTTTGTATTGAAATTTTCATGAAAATTTATGATTGTCATAGTGAAAAGTTTACAGAAAACTAAAAATTATACAATTATTTACTTACTCTATCCTGCAGAATCTTAATTGAGAGCAAACAGTACAACTATAAGTGCAGAAGGCTTGTCAATTAAGCCTGATAAACTTATTTGAGTGCAAATTTTAATATTTTTACTTAGAATTACAGAAAGTATTAAAGAAATGATAATATTGATTCAAACGGGTAATAATGACTCTAGATAAAGATAGATTTCCAATAGCCATTAAGCCTTCAGAGAAAATGGGAAATATGATTCATATTTCATGGATGCTTCACAACCAATGCAACAAAAGGTGCAGTTATTGTAGAGAGTTTAATTGGAATGGTGATTCTGGTTGGTTGAAATACGATCAAATCATAACTTTTGTGGATAAAGTCATCAATCATTCTCAAAAAGATCTCTACCACTTCTCTTTCACTGGTGGTGAACCTGTTCTCTGGCCGCAATTTGATCAATTATGTCATTATTTAAAAAATAAGGGATGTGAAATTGGTCTCACGACGAATGGATCCAAGTCTATCTCATACTGGGAAAATATTTCTGACACACTCAATTGGACCTGTATAAGTTTTCATCCAGAGTCCAGCAACGAAGATCATATATTCAACGTTGTCAAAGTCCTTGCTAATAAATCGAGAGTTTCAGTCCGCTTAATGATGCACAAAGAAAAGGAATTTTGGGATAAATCGGTTGCGTTTGGAGAAAAACTCAAAATGGCTGATGATTGTAGCTTTATTTTTGTTGAGTATGTTCCCTTACAAAATGATTTTGGTCTACATAGTAGACCCATGGTTTATGAAAACTGGCAGAGAGAATTCCTAGAAAAGGAAAATCATTTTACTGTATTGCCAACTAAGGATGTCATCAATACTCACAGAAGAGATGTATGGGATTATACTACTTATTTTAATGACGGGACTTCTGAATTTTGCCGGCCAAATGATCTCGTAGCAAACAATCAAGTTAATTTCAAAAATTGGATTTGTCATATCGGTCTTGATCTCCTTTTTATTAATCATAGGGGCGAAATCCTTAAAGGAGCTTGTAAGCAAGGAGGAAATATAGGACATATTTTTGATCCAAACTTGAAACTTCCAACAAAGCCGCAGACATGTGGAGTAAACTTTTGTCCTTGTGCAACCGATATACTTATTAAAAAACATCGCCCAGGATATTTCGATGAATTCTAAAAAACTCATATAATGTTTATATTAAGCAGCTTTTTTAGATTTTCTAAGACCCTCTAAAATGAAGCTTCTCATAAGCACTTGGTAAGGGATTCCTTTTAAAGCCGCTAAATCTTTTAGTTCTTCAATTGTTTCATCTTCAAGCGCAATGCTCGTCGGTTTCTTTTTACTTTTTAAAAGTTTGCGAGCGGCGAGAGCTGATTTTTTATCGAACTCAATATTTTTATAAATATTTTCATCGGTATTTTTAATCATTTTTTTCTTCATATATCACCCTTTCTTCCTTACTGCCGAATTTCCCCAAAGTGTACCAGCCTAATTTCCACGTAAGTGTACCACTTGTTAAGTTAGTCGCCGGTTAATAATTTTTGCAATTTCCACTGGTACACTATGCTTTGTCAACGCCCTTCTTTTTTCTATACGATTCCCCTGTAATT
>CANFNL010000122.1 GCA_947448205.1 Bacteriovoracaceae bacterium | reverse complement strand
GAGCGGAATTTTAGAATCTAATGAAAAAACGAGATCTCTCTTAAAATATTCACGTCCCACCATTTCTAATTCTTGTTTTAGATTCTTTAATTGTATCTGATTTTTATTTTGAACACTTCCTAGTGCATTCAACATTTTTGAATCTATTAATTCAACGGAAGTATTAGCCGTAATGTTTTGGACAATGAGCTTCACAAGGCAGAGAATTGAATAATCCTGGCCTTTTAAGTTTAAAAAAGTATTAGTTCTCGTAGAATTAAAAAAAAGGAAACCAAACGTTTTCCCATTGCGAATCAAAGGAATCGTTAGACCACTTTTAATTTTAGATTTTGCAATGAGCCCAATTGATCTTTGAACCTTGCGATTAGAATAATTAAAAGAAGAAATAATATTTTCAATATCATCATATGTACGAATCTCACCATCTTTTAGGCTCATCAGCGATGAGTTTTCATCCACAATGCAGGAATAACCTGAGATCAGTTCACTATCTAATACTTTTTCATTTTGATCAGTTGAAGATATATAAATTTGATTAGAATAAGAATCCCGAAGAGAAATGCAGACTCGATCAACATGAGACCATACTGATTGTTCAGCTTGATCAAATATTGTCAATAATTCACGACTTAGATTTTTTAAAGCCGCTTGATTATCTAAGGAGAGGCGATTATTTATATCCAAAAGTTTAGATATAATGATACTTTCAATTTGATTAAATTTTACTTCTACAGATTTGAGAGAATTAAAAAGATAAATATTAGATTTTTTACTCACTATAGTGAACTCCTGAATAGATTAAGTAAAAATTAGAACATATTTGTGAGAAATGAAAACTGATAATTCTAATAACATTTTTTCTTTTGCGGAAGAATACGGCCATCTTCGCATAAATTTAGTTCATGATGGGATCCCTTCAATTTATATTTAGCTAAGTTATACTTAACAACTTCTGGCACAAATCGACCAAGTCGGTCGGTATTGGCATAACTCCATCTAACCATAACATTCTTTGGTGTTTCCTTATCAAAGGAAAAATAAGCCCCTTCTTCATTTTGAGAAGGTAATGAGCCACTGTTGTATTCAACATTAAAAAACCTAGTTGATTTATCAGTTGCAAGCCAAACACTAGATGAAATACCAAAATAATTACTCTTTTTACCTTGCAGATGGAATCTCACAGAACCTCTACCTAAGCGTTTAGTTTGATTTTCAAAGAGATAAATTCGGTTATTGAATTCTTGTGCTCTAGTTTTACTTTGACCTGAAATAAAATCCATTACCCCATCATGATTAACATCGATGGTGACTGTCCCTGAAGGATTCAAGAGATTTATGCCTAATTCTTTTGATTTATCGCTGAATGAATGATCTTTTGCTTGTTGAAATAAAACTAAACGAGAATCCGGAGGAAAACCAGAATTATCGATAATTAAGTCTGTTAGTCCATCGAGATTGTAATCAATCCAAACTCCTCGTCTATCGCCTTCTGACCAATTGCTTTTATTGTCATCGCGCAAGAAATCAGAACGAATAAACTTAGGAGGAAAAGACCTTGTAGATCCAGAAAGAATTCCTGATTTATCGCGAGATTCATTATCACTATTTTTGGCTAAATTTCCAACGGCAACGTCAATTAATCCATCGTTATTGTAGTCCCCACAAAGGCTAAAAAAGGAATTGCCCCCATCGTGAGACTGCTCACTTCCTTCATCATCAGCAGAGTACCCAGATTCATTGCCATAATTAACAAAATTTTTGCCATCTAGATTAAGCCATAATTTATTGTAGTAACCATTTGAATTAGAGGTTAATAAATCTGGAAATCCATTTTTGTCAATATCACAAACTGATACTCCAAAAGTTGGCGTGGCATTGGTGTATATTTTATCTGACTTGTTAAAATCGTATTCAGCTTTCAAATTAGCTGAAGAATCATAAAAATTAAAACCCGCCCCCTTAAAAAGCATATCTGGTACTGGTAATGGAAATTCATCTTTATAGGAAAACCAATTAGCCAAATAAAGATCTAGTTCACCATCCAGATCAAAATCAATAGTTGCAATGCTGGCAGTAGGAAGTAATTTTGTAGGCAATGGAGCTAGTTCTTTAAAATGAAGAATTCCTTTCGTGATAATGCCCTTAAATATCCTGGCCGGATATTGAGTCATTTCAGTTTTTTGATTAAGTGATCCGACAATGACATCGTAAATTCCATCGTGATCGAGGTCAACAAAATTAAGGTAAGACCCTCTAATTAAACTATCAAATGGATTTTGGCTTAAAACAAATTTGTGAGTTTTTGAATTAAAAAGATAAAATTTGGGAGCCGAATAAAAGTCCTCTAGAGTAACTAGATCAGTGAATCCATCATTGTTTACATCTACAGCATAAAGATGAACTGCCTGCACTCCAGCTAGCCCATACTCTGAAGTTTTGTCAACAAAAACGTTTGAATCAATTTCTGGCCCGAATTTTATTTGCCGAATTTCTTTAATTGGATTTTTTCGTGCAATAGGTACCGACGTTATTTTTTCTTGAGAGCAACTGACAAGAAATCCTGCCAGTGCAATCAATATAAATTGAAAAAAATATTTATTAGAAATCGATAATGTCAATGCCATACCCTCCGTACTTGACTACGGATTCGGAAATTTTAATAACGGACTTGTCACTATTTTTGCTCATGCTTTTTGCATTTTTTAAGAATCGTCTTCGAGCATCTTTACATATTTGTTTTGTCATTCGGAGTATATAATCTTTTTGATCAGCAGTTGCTTTTGAACTATTTAAAATGGCGGTCGTTCTGGCAATAACTGCACACATGACATAGAGATCTATGCACATATCGGCCAGGCGCCCCTGTGGGAGTTCGTTATCAATTATTTTTTTTCCATATTTAATAAGTGAGTCTTCAACGGCAATAGCAAATTTGCCTAAACAAGATGTAAATTTATCAGCCTGCTCTTTTAATTCAGGATGGGCCTTTGTTAAATGTTTTGAGCCAATCATATTAGATAATCTTTTACGAGCAAATTTCGTAAAAACTCCTAGGGATTTAATTGGATCATGTAATGCAGTTCCTACATCAGAAATTTTGCCAAGCTCTTTCATATCTTCAGAAGGTCCTCTTACACCCGAGAGAGCAAGAAGGCAGCGTAAAATTTCATTAGTTCCTTCAAAGATCAATTGAATTCTAGCATCTCTCATAAGGCGCTCATAAGGATATTCTTTCATATACCCATTTCCAGCAGCAATCTGCATCCCCATATCTACAGTTTGCCAGAGGCATTCTGATCCATACACTTTACAGACAGCTGTCTCCATATAGTAATCATTCATACCTTTAGTCATATTACCTGTAGAGAGATATACGATACTTTCAACGGCGTAAGTCATCTCTGCCATTTTAGCAAGTTTTTGTTGAATGAGACCAAATTCAGCTATTGGCCGATCGAATTGTTTTCTATTTGTCGCGTGCTCAGTGGCTAAAGCTAAAACAGACTTCATTCCCGCTACACAACCAGCTCCTAGTGATAGACGGCCTGAATTCAGAACATTCATGGCAATCTTAAATCCCTTTCCTAATTCACCTAAAATATTTTCCTTAGGAATAATTACTTTATCAAAATAAACCGCGCGCGTTTCACTTCCTCGAATTCCCATTTTGTTTTCTTTTTCACCAAAAGATATGCCTGCGCGCTCTTTTTCAACAATAAAACATGAAATCTTTTCTACAATTTTGCCATCAACATCATGATCTGTTTTACAAAACACTGAATAGAAACCGGCAAGTCCACCATTGGTGATCCAAAGTTTTTGTCCCGAAATGGTATAAGTCCCATCATTATTATCAATGGCTTTTGTTTTAATTGAATAAGCATCCGAACCAGAACCTGGCTCTGTTAAGCAAAACGCAGCTATGACTTCTCCACTTGCTAGCCGTGGTAGCCATTTCTTTTTTTGCTCGTCATTTCCTTCATTAATTAAGGCCCGGTAGCCAATCGATTGGTGGGCTCCGACCATAGTTGCCACAGAAGCATCGTAGCTTGCCACTTGAGCAAATACTCTACAATAAAGGGTATAATCTAGGCCCAAACCACCTAATTCTTCCGGTACAGCTAAACCCAACACACCCAACTGGCCGAGCCCGGTAATGACTTCATTTGGGATATGAGAATCGTGATCAAATTTCTCGCCATCAATATTATCTTTAGCAAACGAGTCGATAGCTGAAGTCATCTCTTTTGCCAATTCAACTTGGGCATCTGAAAAGTGAGGAAATGGAAATATTAAATTTTCATTGATCTCCCCAAAGAAAAAACTGCCAACTACTGATTGAAAATTTCCCGACTCATTACTTGTCATTTTTGGTCACCTTTAATAATTAAAATTTAACTAATTTACATTAATAGAATACTCAATCTTTTTTAAAAAGAAAGTAAAAGAGGAAGTCCAATGCTTTTAGTCGGTCTCTTGCTAAGGTCAATAATTCACTTTGAATAATTTTCTTGCTGTGTATCTCCTAACTTCTTAGAATAGAAGAATAATTATTAAAAGACTCCACCATGGAAGGTGACTTTGGATTTGAGTATTAAATTCAAAATTAACACGAAGTTAAAAAATGAATAAATTTAAATTTAATTTTAGTTTTCTTGACCGCTTTAAGAAAAATAAAAATGAAACAACTTCGACAAAAGAACTACTTGAAGAAGAGATTGCACAAGCTGATCTTCTTGAAGACACTCCCCCCTCTTTTCCCCCAATTGCTTTTCGAGCAAAGTACTATGAAGCTAGTTCAAAAAATTCAGAATTTGATTCTGAAGAAACCCCTGAGCAATTTGCCGAAAAAACACTTGGCGAATTTGCTGTTAATAAATACCAACGCGAACTAAATGAACACGCCAAAGAAGATAATACTGGAAATCATGACTCATTAAACGCCAATCTAGATTCATCTAATTCTGGTTTTACCTACCAGCAAATGGAACTCCCTGGAAAACCTCAACTCAAAAGTAAATTTAATTTTAAATTTCCCCATTTTAAGAGCGCCGCTACTAAAGATAAATTTAAATCAGCTTTCTCCGATAAATCACCACTTAAATCTTTTGAAAAATTTAGCTGGAATGATTTCGTATTAAGGCTATTTTCACCATATACGCGCAGTAAGATTCATTCAGTATTTATCATTCTTTTAGTTATTTCATTTACCTATATGCTTGGAAAGAACTTAGCGCAATTTTTTAATAAGACTCCTCTTATTAGTAAAACGACTCATAACTTTAATATTCAGCCCGAAAGAGCAGATACTACTATCCAGGATATCAATAGAATTTCTTCGACAAATCTTTTTAATGCAAAGGAAAGTGAACAATCACAAGGAACTACTGCAAAAAAATTAGATATCGATAGCATAATTTGTCTGGAAGCTGATAAACCTACCGCCGTTCCAATTAAACTTTTGGATACAATCGTTTTACAAGATTCAGTTAAGTCGGTGGCTTCCGTACAAGTACGAGGGAGTGCAGATTTACAAAATGTTCGCGAGGGAGAACGTCTCGATGACATGGTTGAAGTTTCTAAGATAAATCGTATGAAACTTATTTTAAAAAACTTGCAAACTGGTGACTGTGAATACGCAACAAGTGAGACTGAGGCAGAACCCTTAATGCCGCCACTAAAAATTATTTCTGCCCAGGCAGGTAAAGCTCTCTTTAAAAGCACAAATCCTAATATCAAAAATACTGGGAATTCTTTTAAAATTAAAAGATCATTTCGTGATTCTATGATTAATAATATGAGTGAAGTTTTAACTCAAGCAAAAGCCATACAAATTACAAACCCAGATGGATCGCTTTGCTTTAAAATGACCGAAGTTGTTCCTGGTAGTATTTATTCTCAACTTAATATTCAAGAAAATGACATAGTCTGCAATCTCAATGGAAAAAAGATTGAAAACCTTAATGAATTAATGGGTCTTTTAGGAAGAATCAAAGAAATCGATCAATTTCAAATTGGTCTTAAGCGAAATGGAATGAATGAAAATTTAGAATATGGTTTTGAATAGAAAAAATTGAAATAGCAAATTAGGAAAATCTAATGACTAAAAAAAATGTGTGGCTTTCGCCTTTATTAACAACCACTCTCTTGGTTACAACTGGCTTATCACCAGTGGTTTACGCCCAGTTTGATAAGTACAAAAGTAAAACAAAATTTAACAGAGTTAAAAATAATGCTCCCAAGGCGATTAAAGAAGATATTAGTATTCCCGACACAGGAAAATCTGCTCAATCGCTTATCCAAGACACAACTAATTTTGTTCCCGGTGATGATGAAGGAGATGAAGGAAGTGTAGCCAGTGATTCTGTTGATGATGGCAATAGCGAAAGTAGTAACTCTGGTGGAGGTAGTGATACATTTGGACGAAATGCAGGAAAAGGAATTAAGCCAAGTAAAGTTGATAAAAAATATGTCAACCTAAATCCCGAAACAGCTTTTGGACCTGAAGTTGTGACCTCTTTTGATTTTCCAAATGTCTCAATTTTAGATTTAACAAAACATATGCAAAAGCTTACTGGCTTAAATTTAATTCTAGATAAAGATATAAAAGGAAAGATTTCCATTTCTTCTCCTACTCCTATTACTATTGGAGACGCTTGGAAAGCTTATCTTCAAGCCCTTTCAATTAACGGATACTCGCTGGTTAAAACTGGGGCTTATTACACTATCGTTAACAATAGAGATATTAGATACTCACCTACCACGATGTACACTGGGACTTACTCTCCAAATACTGAAAACTACGTCATGCAAATTATTCCTTTGAAATATGTTAATTCAAGAGAAGTTGCAAACTCTTTTAGACCATTTATGTCCCGTTATGGTCGCATTATTGAAATTAAACAAACAAACACTGTTATCGTTCAAGAAACTGGAACACATATTAACCGTTTGATGAAGCTCATTAAATTTATAGATATACCCGGCCATGAAGAATCACTTCAGATTATTAAAGTCAAAAATTCTTCTGCCCAAGAAATTGCAGGTTTATTAGACAAGATTTTAAAGGGAAATGCCAACGATGCTAAATTTAAAACATCCGCTGCTACTGGCCAAACTTCACAGGTTAATATTTCTAGAATTATAGCTGAACCAAGAACCAATTCAATTATTGCGATGGCAAATTCAGATGGGGCCAAAGAATTACGAGATCTGATTTCAAAACTAGATGTTAAAATTGTTGCAGCTGGCTCAGGCCAAATTCATGTTTACTATTTAAATTATGGAGACGCTGAAGCTTTATCTAAAACTCTCTCTTCATTAGTTGGAAATGCTCCTAAAAGTGGAATTGGTGGATTAACTAGATTTACCAGCCCTACTTCAGGCACGGCCACTTCTGAAACTCTTTTTAACAGCGAAGTTAAAATTACTGCAGATAAAGACAATAACGCTTTAGTCGTTACGGCTTCTCCGACTGACTATGATACTGTCAAAACAGTTATTTCTAAATTAGATATTCCACGTGATCAAGTTTATGTTGAAGGTCTTATGATGGAAACCCAAGTCAGTAAAGGCCAAGGTTTTGGAATAAGTTTAATTGGTGCTTACGGCTCAGGTGGTGCTCAAAAAGCAGGATTTGGTAATACTAGTGACCTCCTTTCATTAATGACAAATAATATTACGAATCTCTCAGGCTTATTTGTTGGAGGCGGTATTGGTTCAACTAGAACTCTTTCCACTCCAGATGGTAAATCAATTAACGTGAGCTCTGTAAGTGGACTAATTACCGCAATTGCCACTCACAATACAACAAATGTTCTTGCAACTCCCCAAATTCTCACTTTAGATAATGTTGAAGGCGCCTTTGAAAGTGGTGAACAGGTACCGATTTTAGAGACTACGAATGCTTCAAATGGAACTACCCAAACTTCTGTTAAGCAACAAAAAGTAGCGCTCACATTAAAAATCACTCCACAAATTAATAAAGCGACTCGCTTTATTAAATTAAAAATTGATCAAAAAATTGAAGACTTCTCTAGCCGCCAATTACCAGCTGGAGTACAAAATAATGGTGTTGGTACGGTAATTCGCTCTCT
>CANFNL010000121.1 GCA_947448205.1 Bacteriovoracaceae bacterium | reverse complement strand
GACCCCTGTCGGAGGAGACATACTTTTTATAGAATCACTTATGATGCCAGGATCTGGAAAAATTCAGCTCACTGGTAAACTGGGAGAAGTTATGAGTGAGTCTGCTCATATCGGCTTGTCTTTAGTGAGATCAAAACTATCGTCCATTTTGCCAGGATTTGATTTTTCTAAAACAGATTTTCACATCCATGTACCATCGGGATCAATTCCTAAAGATGGCCCGAGTGCAGGGATAACTATTTTCACTGCGCTTTGTTCGTTAGTTTTAAATAAAGCTGTTGACTCAAAACTTGCCATGACAGGTGAAATTACCTTAAGAGGAGCCGTGATGCCTGTGGGGGGAGTGAAAGAAAAAATGATTGCGGCCCATAGAGCAGGAATAAAAAAGATCATTCTTTCCAAGAAAAATGAAAAAGACTTATTAGATGTTCCCGAGATTGTAAAAAAAGAGATGCAATTTTATTTCGTTGAAAACATTAGTGAGCTTCTCGTTTATGTTTTCGGCAAAATTGATGGGCCGATATTTTCTGACCCAAGACTAAATCCGCCTTATGCAAATGATTATGATGTCAATGAAGGACTAGGCTTGTAGCCTAGTTCTTTTTTTGAACTTTTCTTAGTCGAATTTCCGTTAGGCTCCACTTCGTTAAGGTGAAAAGAAAAAATAAAAATTGATATTAAAACAGAAGTATTTTAGATACATTGAGGTATTATGAATTTAGAAAACTACCAAAGTTATATTTTTCCAACTGTGCTCATTGCCTTTTTTGCCTTTCGCTTCTTAAGCAATAAGGCTCTAAAGAAAAAAATTCCTCAGCTTCTATCAAATGGTGCTGTTATTGTTGATGTTCGCTCTAAAAGTGAATTTAGTGGGGGGCATAATTTAGCTAGCCTTAATATCCCCTTAGGGGAGCTCGATAAAGCATGTCATATTTTAGATAAAGAAAAAATGATTCTGCTCTGTTGTGCATCTGGAGCAAGAAGTGCCATGGCGGTAGGAATTTTAAAAAAACATGGATTTAAAAATGTTATGAATGCTGGGCCCTGGACTAATACTATTGCATAATTTTTTTATTTAATTTTACAAGCTTTTACCAAACTAATAAGCGAGTCTGGAGCATTCTCTAGGCTAAAAGCAGAAAACTCTCTCACTGAAGTTTGAGAATCTTTCCAATTGTAATTGGGATACTTATTTATGAATACATTCTTTTCAGTTTGAGAGAGTTTTATCCATTTATCTTTTTCATTCTTTTCAAATTGTGGACATAGGACATGATAAGCATGAATTCTTTCATGGTTTATTGTCAGGCGAAGCTCTTCAAGTGCCGACTCATAACTAGTTCCAGTACTGCCAATTACGGCAAATGGGTTTAGCACAATCATAGCGACATAGCCTCTTAAGGAGTCCTCTAGATTAGTCACCGGCAATTGAGAATCTTTTTCAACTTGTTTTCTGCACGATTTTCCCTCGATAGATTTATTCAACCATTTTTGATAGGCTGGTAAATTTTCATTTAAAATAGATACTCCCGAACTAATCGTCCCAAGGGTGTCGGGAGAAATTTGCAAGGGATCAATCCAGTGATTATATACTGAGTAACAATAAACCAAAGATGGGAGGTAGTTGGGGTCATTAAGTGCCATGAATAAAATTTTCTTATCGATATTCATTAATGGTGCATTTACTTTTTCAGGCGAGGTTATTGCTGATGAGTCTTTTGGACCTAAGCCTTTAAAGAGCAAGTCATTAATCTTTTCACAAGTTTGGATACGGGCACTGTCATCCTTAAAATGAGTTTTGCATAAACTTAAAAAATCTGATTGATCAGCAAAGACATTGAAAGAAATTAAACAAATGAAAATACAAAAAAATCTCATCTTTTGCTCATAATTATATATTTAAGTAATTTTGTCTGGCTTATCGGCTTCTTTAAAAAAAACTTAAACTTCGTGGTCTCTGGCTTTGAGTTTGCAAATTAAATCAAGAAAGCTCGATAAGGCGGACCTTCAAATTGGGAGAGCTATGTATGAAAAAATGTAATAGATAAACCAAGCATTAAAGTTTTTGATCCAGTTCGAAGAGTTGATGTACCTTGTTAAGATAGAGTGTTTACACATAGAGTTCGAGTTACGAGGGAGTCATTTATGATTGAGACAATAAAATGAACAGCTGTCGCATTCGTGAATCTTTAGTGACTCGATATTTTGCCATTTTTCTCTTAGTCTCCTTAGTTCCATTACTGCTATCTAGTTTTTTTATAATTCAACAACAATTTAATTCTAGTAGAAAACAAATTTTAGCTCAGTTAGACTCTGTTGCCACTATTAAGCAGAGTCGAGTCAAGGAGTGGGTTAAGGGCATGCAGGATGAATTGGTAGCAATTCATGAAATTAATCCCGAAATAGACAAGCTAACTATGAACTTAATTAAAGCTAAAAAAGAGAAAGACAAAAAAACTTCTCAAGTGGCTTTGCAAAATAAAATGTCGCAAATATTACACTCATTTAAAAAATTCGAAGACTTTTTTGTGCTCTCCAGGGAGGGAATAGTCATTGGGGCAAGCAATCCTCATACAATTGGTGAATTTCGTGGGAAGCAAAACTATTTTGTATTAAATCTTGTTGGCGCAAAAAGTTTTTTTCAAATAAACTCATTTTCTTCAAAAGCAGAAGAGGGAAATACGGTTATTACAGTATTGCCAATAATAAATAAATTAGAAATGCCGGTTGGACTTTTTTGTGCCCGCGCTAATTTAAAATATCTAGATTTTATAATGTTTGCTCACTCTGGTCTGGGAATAAGTGGTGAGACTATTTTAGTTGGAGAAAATCATGTGTTGCTAGGAGGCTCGCGCTATGCCAATTTCACTTCAGGGTTGACTTATATTAAAAGTAATTTAGCAGATAAGGCAATTAGAGATCACACAGAGACAAGTGAAATCTATTTTGACTATCGAAATCAGAAAGTTCTTGGAGTCTCTAGGTGGATTCCAGAATTAAGAATCGCGCTAATTTCTAAGCAAGACATAATCGAAGTTTATCAAGACGCTAAAAAATCAATACTTATATCAGTGCTTATTGTGTTTTCTGCTACAGTAAGTGCAATTGGATTTTCAATTTTTTTTTCCCGTAAAATTGTCACTCCTATAAATTCGCTTTCTAGGATTGCAAAACGAATTACAGAGGGAGAGCTTGAATTACGCATAAATTTTAGAAGAAATGATGAATTGGGTTCGCTGGGCAAAAGCTTTAATCAAATGGCAGACAGTTTAAGTCAAAAAGTTGCTGATTTAAAGAAAAATATGGCAAGTTTGAATGTTGCACGTGAGGAAGCTGAAAAAGCAACTGTCTTAAAAGGACGATTTTTAGATATTGCTGCTCATGAATTAAAAACTCCTGTAACTGCTTTTTCTTTGCTTTTGCAGTTAACACAAAGACAGCTTGAAAAAGGAATACCGGTTACAAGTGCAATTTTAGCAAGACTAATTGGTCAATCCAATAGAATTTCAAAACTTGTTGTTGATTTGCTTGATGTCTCACGCCTAGAACGCGGCACCGTCGTTTTAAATCTTGAGTGCCGAGATTTAAATCCAATAATTAATGAATGCATTCAAGATTTAAACTTGCGCGAGCCTAAACGTGTTGTGAATTTTTTAAAAGCAGAAAAAGTCATCGAAGTTAATATCGATCCACTGAGAATTTCTCAACTTCTTACTAATATACTAGACAATGCTAATAAATATACACCGATTGAGACACCTATTGAGATTACGGAAGAAATAAAAGATGGGATAGTGCGGGTTTCAATTACAGATCATGGTTGCGGGATTTCCGAAAAACAAAAAAGTGAAATATTTAAACCTTTTGAAAGGGGTTCTGATAAAGTTGCTTCACGCGCTGGAGGGGTAGGACTTGGTCTTTATATTTCAAGTGAAATCATGAAGCTCCATCGAGGGTGTATAGGGGTAAAAAGTAAAATAGACAATGGCAGCACTTTTTATTTTGAAATACCACTGAGTTCAAAAAATGAGTAATAAATAAATTGATTAGAATCATGTAGGTAAGCACACTCCTATCACTACACTAGTGTTAAAACTTTCAACAGTCACATTTGTCTAAAAAATAGACGGTTCTGACATCTTTGTTTCTTTGCGATAATTCCTTTTGATTAATAGCCTGATTTTTTATAGCAAGGCTTTTGCTTTTAGTTTGGAGCTTTTTTTGCAAAGTCAATTTCAATGAAAAAATTAATTATAAGTCTAAAACTGCTATTTTGTATTTCTATACTTTTGTTTTCTCTTGCCGTCCTAGCAGGAGAATCCTTTATTCCACTTGAAAGTGGTGCGAGGATAGCTAATGATGATCTTTTAAATGGTGATCTAGTGATGTCCTCTCGAGAAGCTGATAGTCTACGCAGTCTAAATAATGTTGACCTCTCACGATTAAATCCTGTTGCTAACGAAATCTGGTCAAATCAAGAAAGTTTTTTAGATGATCAAAAAGTTATTGAGCTCGAATCAAGTGATACGACACTTTTTGCTGGCTCCCTCACTTCTAATAGTGGCCTCTATAGATTTAATATAACCTCTTTAAGTAATTCTAAAATCTACACCATACATCTTGATAAAACTCTTCATTCATTGTTGCTTAGAAAAAATCTTCTCCGAAAGCTTGGTTATAAAATTCCAGCAATTAAGTATTTAAAAAAAATAATAGTACAATTTAATTCATTAGAAGAGCGAGAACAGTTTTTAAAAAAAGAGATTCCCGAAAACACATTTGGGGCAGCTGAGAGATGGGTTAAGAAAATAAATGAGCTCTCTGTCGAGTTGCAAGATGTTGCAATTACCGAGCCCTCTGAAAATGATTTTTACAATGTGGCCCTTGGAATTCCAACACAAACAATTAATAGCCGAACCCTTAGATCATTAATCATTCCCTATTCTCTTGTTGATTTATACGAGAGTGTAAATAAGTTTAGCTGGGTTGATGGAAAAATAGATAATCGAGCACTGGTACTTTCGCATTTTACAGGAAATGAATTTTCTACCACAGTTGAAGATGCTTTGTGGATGTTGAGAAAAATTAATCTACTTTCAAGGTCCGAAATCACTCAAATAGTATCTAATTCTTATTTTCCAAATGAGATTGCGCTAGTTTTGATTGAAAAATTAATTGCTCGAAGAAATTCATTAAATAAACTTTTAAATGAAAAAACTCAACTTTTAGAATTTGATACAAAAATATCATTAGGAGATTCTCTAAAAGAGGGGAGGGTTCTGCAAAAAGATTTTTCTGGATACGCTTCTCGCTTCGCTTTTGGTGATGCGGAGTCACCACTAGAACAACTGAACTATTATCTCTTCTCAAAAATTCAAAGTAATGTGATTGATAATCTTGTCTCAAAATTTAATACTTACCTTGAAAAGTACGACCTTCAAAAGACCCGGACAGATTTTTTTAAAAAACAATTCCAAGATGGTCTTGATCATTTTATTCAAACGGGTGAACTAAGGCCAATTGGTATCTCGACTTGGTCGAGTCCAGTTTTTAATGGCCAGTTTATTTTTTCAAGGGATATCATACTGGGAAATTATTTGGGAACAGACAACTTAGTTCAATTGGCAGATACATTTGGAGCTAGTGCCGATCTTGGAGTCTATGTTGGAGTTGAAGGATTAGGAAATAATCTTTCGCCAAGTGTGAAAGCTACAACTTCATTAGTGCGAACTTTTTCTCATATCAAACCAGTGAAGAATTTAAAACAAAGCTTAAAAGAGCCTTATAAAAATATGTTTGTGAAGCTTTTAAAAAATTCTTTGCGTGAGAAATATTTTACTTTATCAGAATTAAAAAACTCTACTGATGCTTCTGATGCCAAAGCACTAAAAGTGCAAAATTTACTTAAAGAAATTGCACTCAGCTTGGATACTGGCGAATCCTTGATTATGACGGATCGGATAATGCCGACTGCAGAATTAAAACTTAATTTTTCTAATGGAATGATTGGAGCAGGAGTTGGAGCAGGAATGAACGTTACAACTATCAAACGGATTCAAATTTTCAAAAAAAGTTCAAAAATTCTTCAAATTTATGATGATGCAGGATTTGTTAAAGACATCAATGTAAGTTTTCAACTAAATAACTATATCCCTTTAATTAAAATTTCTGGTAAGCGCGACGTGGGAATCTACCACTTAAATTCTTATATGGTTAATCTCTCTAGTGATCTGGATGAAAATCCTAATTTTTTTATGAACTCACTTGGAGTTTACAATGTCCTTAAGGATAATAATTTTGAAGTGCTTAATTCTGTTAATGGCCCTGTTAAATTAGCTGCTAACTTTAAAGACAGAAGAATTAGCTCTTCAATGCTGCTTTGGAAGATGAAGTCAATCAAAGGAAAAACTTATTTCAACGTTGAAACTAAGGATGGATTAAACGGTAAATATTTTAGCTTGAATAAAGATTTTTCAAATGGATTAAATGTCGAAGCGTTCTCCAAACAAATTGCCAATTACTATTTGAGCGATTTAAGCAAAGGTGTAGTTTCATTGACTGTTGAAAATGACGCTAATCCGGGGGAGAGTTTTTTTGGAAAATCAACGACTCAAAACATTCGCTTTGAATCTGAAGTTGGCTTAGATAACAAATTTCAGCGCAAATTTTTATCGGTAGCTGATACCAAGCAAGGGTGGGCTATATCTGCAAAAAATCTAAAGGACATGATGGCAAGTATTAATGAAAAATTCCAGTCTATCATGTTTGATATTAATCAAATTGATTTTGATAAACTAAGACTTTTCAAAGTAGGCTACCACATCAATATTTATGATCGTGGATTAGAAAATCTTAATTCCCTCAAGCTCTATGAGATTGAGCGCATGGAAACTCGCTATAGAGCAGAGCGCGGTTGCACAGATCCTGAGTTGCCAAATTATAGTTCTTTTTACTGTGGAGATCTCAGAGTCATCAAGCAAGATTTAAAAAAATGTCAAAATAGTCAAAATGATGAGGATCTTGCAAGTTGCGATGTCGACTTGATTGAAGATTTATTAATCGAACTTGAGTTTAAGGACTTAAAGAAAATTCTTGGTGAGAACAATTTTTATATCTATGGAACTATCGATGGTTTCAGGCAGCATTCTGAAATTTTAAATGATACGATTTTTTCCAATACCCTGGGAAAAATTGGCACCAAAGAATGGAATGGTACTCTTGAAAGTGTTCGAGACCTTTTAGGATTATCTGGTGGCGAGTTTTTTGGTAGTTGGTTGAGGGAGTCAATATGAAGTTTTTAATTTATCTTTTACTTCTTATTGTCAGCTCGCAAGCTTTAGCCTTTGATTCAGATATTTTTTCTGATCCATTATTTAGCAAACAGTGGGCAATCAGAAATAATGGTCAGCCAATTTTAAAAAATGTTTCAGATCTCCAACGTGTTCGAGTCGATGGAATCCCAGGCGTTGATATCAATTGGATAGACACTTCAAAAACTTCTAGCATTAAGAAAGAAATTATTGTTGCTGTCTTAGATAGTGGAATGGATATCACTCATCCTGATTTAATTGGACGCATTTGGTACAATGAAAAACTATGTGCTAATGCGGCCAATGCCAAAATCTTGGCCTGCAATGGTTTTAATTTTTTGGATGGAAATAATAACTTAATTGATGATGTTGGGCATGGCACTCACGTCGCAGGTATTATTGCAGCCAATAAAAACTCCATTGGAATCCTTGGAGCGGGTGATCCGCGCATTAAAATAATGCCATTAAAAGTTTTAAATTCTCAAGTGAATGGATTTGTATATAACGGCAAACTTATCACTGATGTCATCGCCGATGCAATGATCTTTGCCATTAAAAATGGAGCAGAAGTTATTAATTTAAGCCTAGGTTGGCCTAAACTTATCGATACGCCTAAAATTCGTCAGGCTTTCCAAATGGCCGAAGATCAAAACGTTATAGTAGTTGCTGCTGCTGGAAATAATTCAAAAGATCTTCCAACTTTTCCTTGTGCCTATGAAAACGTGGTTTGCACAGGGGCGATTGACAACCGAGGAGTCCTTGCGGATTTTTCAAATTTTGGCTCTAAAGTTGATGTGGTTGCTCCAGGTGAATATATCATTAGCTCAATACCAAAAAATTTGGAATCTCGAGTACTAAGAATTTCTAATTACGATGTCAAACGTGGATCAAGTCAAGCCGCTCCGTTTGTAACGGCTGCAGTTGCAACACTGAAACTTTTAAACCCAGGTTTAACGAACGATAAGGTCCGCAGTTTGCTTTTTAGAAGTAGTCGAAAAATTCAAGCAGGAAATAATAATCGTTTTGTTAAGTTTGGTGCATTGGATATGAAAAATCTGCTTTTAAAAGCTCAAGACTTTAGTGAGGCTGCCTTTTT
>CANFNL010000120.1 GCA_947448205.1 Bacteriovoracaceae bacterium | reverse complement strand
TGTGTATCGACAGGAAATTTGCTTAAGCCCTCTTGAAGTATTCTTTGTGCATTGATTTTATCAAGCTTTAATAAATATTGCTCAAATAATAGTGAGTAAATAACTGGATGAGATTTGTGCCGAATAATTTCTTCGTAGAGCCTTGTGGGATTATTGAATTTGAGTCCTTGATTAATATTTAAAATAATCAAGATTAAACAATATGAAGCCAAAAATATTTTTCCAAGTGCACTTTTTTTATTTTTTAAAAAAATTCCTAATGAAAAAACTAAAATTAAAATGAAAAAATAAGTGTAACGATCAGAAACATTTGACCAATAGAAAAAAGAAATATTAGTAAATCCCAAATAAGGTGCCAAAAAAATAAACGACATGACAGGAATAAAGCACCAGGATTTGTCTTTATGAAGGTAGGCTGCAAAAAAGGGAAGTATAAAAAGAATAAATAAAACAGAAGCATTTAAATAGATAGAGTATGCAATATTCGGATAGATAAACTGCAGGTGAAAAGGAAGAAGTGTCTTTGAAAAATAATGCCATGGCGCTTGCTTGAAGACAGCCCCTAGGTCAGTAGTGAAATTTGTGGTAAGTGGTTTTTTGTTGAAAATAAAATCGTAATAAGCTTTGTCACTTGTAGAGACATATTCTGTTTTAGTTTGAGATAAATAGGGATCAATGGACTTACTGATATAATTAAATATTTTCTCACTGACGTGCTTGTGGATATCTAGCCTATCACTTGTGAGAAATATGTCTGTGCCTCTAATATTAATAATACCAATGAATAGGCTAATAAATAGAAAAGGCGTAAGTGCAAAGTAGTATTTTCTCTTGGTATGAGTGAATATCAAAAGCGCAATGTATAATAGCGGTAAGAAAATAGAGATACTTTTTGTCCAAAGGGAAAAAAGAAATAGAGCAAGTGAGGCAATAAATATTAACCAATTTTTATTTTGAATAAATTTAATAAATAAAATTAGTGAGCAGATAAAGAAAGTAAAAGAGAGAATTGTTAAAAGTTGAAAAATCCAACTAACACTTTCAACGTGGAGAGGATGAATAAGAAATATTAATGCAAGAAAAAAAGGGTAAGGAAAATGAAATATTTTGACCAGCCGATGTACTAAAAAAGCATTAACTGAATGAAAAAAAATATTAAGAGACTTATAAAAATATAAGCTTTGAGTTGGTGAGTACTTGATTAAAAACCAAAAGAGGCCATACCCAAGCGGCCAACTTTTGAAAAAATCTGAATTGTAATGCCAGAAATATAAAAAAGACTTAGCTTGTAAAACCGCAGGATTTAAAAATATAAAACGTTCATCATCCCAGAAGTAATCTAAGTTTAGAAAGCTAGTAGAAAAAACGATTGTCGCAATAAGTAAAAAAGTTAAAAAGATCCAAGTTTCATTTTTAATTTGCTTTAAAAATTTTGTACTATTATTCATGAATTTAATCTCTTGAAGAGACAAGAGCTTTTATTTCCAATAAGTTTTTGGTGGCTATAATATCTTTAGTTTTAAATGAAATAGCAAAATGACGTTGAAGTTTAATAATTAATTCTGCATGCTTCATAGAGTCCCATTGCGGAATTTGACTGCGATCAATATCTAGTGAATGAAAATTAGTTTTAAAAAGTTCATTGAATATTTTCAAAATCTCATTGTCGTTTTTCATTTAATTCCCGGTAGGTTTTTCTTAAAAGCTCGATAGAAGTTTTATTACGTGAGTTAATAGGAATAGAGCTAACTATAATTATTTCTTGAGGATAATAATTTTTCGAGATATATTCAGAACAATATTTTTTAAATTCATCTAATTTATAATTTTTCTTTAAAACAATAAAAACACAGATATCTTCTCCCTTAAAATCATCATCAATGGGAAAACTTGCAACATCTTCCAGGACATTAGATTTGATATAAAGGCTATTGAGCTCCTCGGTATTAATTTTCATGCCATTTTTGTTAATAGTGTTTTTAAGCCGACCACAAATCTTATTATCAATAAAAAGATCGCCACTATTGAAGAAATCATCCGATTTATTTTTTACTTGCTTCCAATAGCCAGTAAACATATATTTTGATTTAATTAAAAGTTCTTGTTGTGAAGAAATATCATAATCGACGTCCCAAAAATCATCAAAAGAACTCTCGTTTTTATCATCACTTATTCTTCGAGAAGCAAACCAGCCTAGCATTTCAGTGGCACCATAAACATCATAAAATGATGTTGAGCCGACCCAGGTAAGAATACGAGTAATTTTTTCTGCTCTAAGGGGGGCACTGGCGCAGTGAATTCTCTTTAAATCTGTCGAGGAATTAATTGGGCAAAATCCAATAATAAGTTCCCAGTGACTTGGAACTGAGCTAAAAAAATTGATCTGGTGGCGTTGCAAATAATTGCTTAGCTCTGAGGCCAATGAAATAGTTAGTTTTTGGGCAATATAAAAATGGGAGCCATAGAATATAGGAAATAGGCTATTGCAAATGAGTCCATGTCCAAAAAAAGTTGGCAAGAAACAAAGTGTATTTTTAATCTCGTCTGATGGAATAAATTTGTGAAGAATTTCAAGTTTTAAGGCTAGCGCCTCTTTCGATATCAAAACACCCTTGGGAGATCCTGTTGTCCCTGATGTAAAGAGGACAATGGCTATGCCAAAAAGTTCGATTTGAAGTTTGTCGTGTTGTTTAATACTTTGATCAGAGTAGATAATGAGGTTGGCTTTTGAGAACTCTATGACTCTTTCGATTTCTTCTAGGTGCATAGAGCTATCAAGTGGAATAATTGTAACACCCAAAAAAAATCCTGCTAAAAAATCAATGAAAAATTCTATTGAGTTATTTTTTAAAAGAATTATAGAATGACCAGGGCAAAGCTTGAAATCGATTGCGAAAGTGTTCATGCGATGAATGATTGCTTTTTTGAATTCTTCTGAAGATAAGGATTTTCCACTTTCTACTTCAGTAACGGAAGCTAGATTAACGAAATCGATATCATGTAAATCACTTTTTTGCCGATTCATATATTTTCTTAAGTCACTCTCTAATTTTACTAATTTGAGTTGGCTCTTTCTATTTAAGTCTATTTTTTTAGACATGTCTGGAAATACTTTATGGTCTTTTTCTATTGTTGACTGTAATAATCAAGAAGTCACTTGTGGCCGGTAATCAAGTTTTAAGTTACTTCATATTGTTTTAAAAAGATGGTATTTTATTTCAATATAATTTTAATGGGATTTTTTATGAGGCTATATTTTTTAATACTAATTCTTTTAAACATGAACATGCTAGAGGCTAAGGTAATCAGGGTTGGCTCATCTCCAACTGCCAGCTCTGCAGGAATTTATTTAGCTCAAGAAAGAGGTTATTTTAAAGAGCAAGGATTAGAAGTTGAGATAACTGATTTTAACAACTCTGGTGCGCCGATGACGTTACTGCTTTCCAAGGGGGAGCTAGATGTTGGGGCGGGCAATCTCACTGCAGGATTATTCAATGCCATTGTGCAAGGTCAAAAGTTTAAAATTGTTGCAGACAAGGGTCATCTTGAAAAAAATAAGGATTATCTCTCTTTGGTAGTGAAAGCTGAGCATGTAAAAAATGGACGCTATAAAACGCTAAAAGACTTGAAGGGATTTAAGATGGGGCTAACTTCCCTCGAGGGTGTATCTCAGGAGATTTTAACAGAGAAATTTTTAAATCAAGCCGGATTAAAATTAGAGGATGTTTCTTTTGTAAAAGTCTCTTATGCTGAAATGAACATCGCTCTTAAGTCAGGGGCTATCGATGCTACGATTCAAATTGAACCGTTTCTGACTAAGGTTGTAAGCGAAGGAATTGCTATAAAGGTTGCCGGTGGATCAGAGGGGTATCCAGGCCAGCAAAGTGGAGCCCTCTTTTATTCACCTAATTTCATCAAAGAGCGCAATGAGGAGGCTCGCAAGTTTATGCTAGCTTATGCCAAAGGTGTAAGAGATTATAATGAAGCATTCGAAAAAGGTATTAACAAACAAGTTGTCATTAATGATTTAAAGAAATTAATAAAAATAGATGGAGACCAGGTTTGGGAAAAAATGGCCATCGTGGGATTAAATTCATTTGGTAAATTAAATGTGAAAGAATTAAAAGATGATATTGCTTGGTATGAGAAAAGATATTTAAAAGCGAAACTTGCAATAGAAGATGTCATCGATGAGAGTTTTATTAATTTTGCTGCTCAAAAAATGAAAAAATAATTGAAATTAGGAAGCCAGTTAAACATTCAAGATCTAAGTTATAGTTTTGGTCAAACAATGATATTAGACCAGCTTAACTTAAATGTTAAAGAAGGCTCAATACATTCCCTCATTGGCACAACAGGGGTTGGCAAGAGCTTGCTTCTTCGTTTGGTGTCTGGGTTAACTCAAATGCAAGCGGGAGTGATAAACGCTGATACTGAAAATCTTTCATTTGTTTTTCAAAATAATTCATTTTTTTCATGGCTAACTATAGAAAAAAATCTGGATTTAACTTCAAATCAAAAAACAAATGAAATGCATGAGCTTATTAGGCGATTTAAGTTAGACGAGTATTTACAATTGTACCCTAAATTTCTTTCGGGTGGAACTGTTCAAAAGTTTAATTTGCTAAGAGCATTTATTGGTAAACCAAAACTAATTTTAATGGATGAGCCTTATTCTCATCTAGACATTATTCAACGTGAAGATCTTTACCGATTCACACTCGAACTTTGGAATGAATATAAACCTACAATTTTTTTTGTTACTCATGACATAGATGAAGCTCTCTATTTATCAAATCATATTTCCTTTCTTTCTAAAAAAAGTAAAAAAGTTGCAGGGGAGCTAAAAGTGAAGGATGATCTTCCCAATGCTGTTTTAGACTCTCTAGTCGAACACCGTGCTAGAGAAGATTATTTAAAGCAATTTAAGTTTATTCACAATTGGCTAACAATGGATATAAATTGAAAAAGACATTTGTCTCATTACTTACCGTTGTAGTACTGTGGCATACACTCATCTTTTTTAATTTAATTGATTCAGCTTTTTTTCCACCACCTATTTTAGTGATTAAAAATTTAATTGCCTTATTTTTTGAGGACAACTTATTAAGTCAGCTATTGTATAGCTTAAAGCGGCTTCTAATCGCTTCATTAATTGCAGTGCCTTTAGCAATTTTGATTGCTTTGCTGACGACTCATGATAAAAAAATAGATGATTCTCTTAATCCAATAATTGCTTTTACATTTCCACTTCCAAAAGTTGCAATTTACCCATTACTGTTGCTCATTTTTGGTATTGCAGATTGGTCAAAAATTACGCTTATTTCAATAGGAATTTTTTATATAATTTATATCAATTTTAGAATTGCAATCAGGAGACTGCTAGATAGTCAGGCTTGCGAGATAACTAAAATATATAAACTTAGCAGAATTGATTATTTTTGGAACTTTATTATAAAAGGTTGTCAGGTAGAGTTACTGACTGGATTTAAATTGGGATTTAATTATGGGTTAACCCTCGTGGTGGTTAGTGAGACCTCCACTAGTAATAATGGCCTGGGTTATTTTATATGGAAATCTTGGGATCAATTCAAAATAATAAATGTCTATTCTGGAATTTTCATGCTCTCAATAATTGGTTTTATCTTTTACTATATTTTTGAAAATTTAATCGAACGAACCCGACATAAATTTTTTTAGAAAATTATTTAAAGTATGAATAGACTCTGATCCTATTTATTCCACCATCGGGATGGGCAATAATTTTAATCTGGGAAAAAGTTTCCATCGATTTTAAATTAAAGCTTTTAAAATTTCCAGCAAATGCTTTAACATTTGTCTTTTCAACTACAGTCTTCCAATTATTTCCACATAGACCCAAAATACTTATCTCAAATGGATTATTGTTCACAAAGTACGTAAAATCTAATTCTATCCGATGAATAGTTGACGATTTGGCCAGTTCTAAGAGCACTTCCTCTTGATGACCTTTCACACGACTACGAGCAGATTCAAATCCATCGAACATGTGTATCGGTGTAAATGGCGATATGGTCTGAATTGCAGGCCCATAGTGCTCATTGGTTGCACTGATAAGTTTGCCACCAAAAGCAAGGTTGGCCACATCATATTCCTCACCAACTTTTAGTATAGAAAGATTTTTTTCAATTTCTTGAGCATTTGGAAAATAAGGTACAGCTAATGGTTTAAGTGTTTTAGCAATCTCATCAGTAAATGTAATACTTTTTGCGGACTCTAAAGGATGGAAATTTATTTTTTCCTCTATTGGCAAATTTTCATAAAGACCAAGTCTAGTAAAGCCACCATCTGGAAAGACAGAAACTTTTATTTTGTTGAAAATAATTTTATTATTATTAGTTTCTACTAACTTAAGAGAATGCCCATCAATGGATATTTTAGGAATTATAGTTATCCACTCAGCAGAATTGTTTGATTGGCCTTCAATTTTTAATTCAGGGACTTGATTTCCCAGGTGAAATTTTGTTGAAAGACTTGCAAAAGAAATAGTTGAGGGTTTTTTTAATTCAAAAATTAAAGTATCACATTCGGATTGATTATGGCGAACTGTCTCCCAGCTATCCATAATTTTTCCCTGGGCACCAAAGAGATTTGGAGAAAAAATTGGTAGGTATGGGCTTAAAAGATTTTCGGCCCTTGCAAATTTCTGATTTGAGACTTCCAATATTTGGGCGCGAACAACTAGGTTGTACTGAGCTAGTGGATCTAGTGGTCCATGATCAATAATTTTTTCAGGCAATGATGGAAGAAAAGCTTTAAAGATTAAATTTTTATAACCAATATTTACGATTTCTTCTTGAGGAATATTTTTAAGATCAAAGTTGGACTTAAATTCCTGGATATCTATTCCTTCAATATTTAAATAAGTAAGTAGCAGTTGTGCAATTTCTGAATTAAAGAGAACTCCGTTAAGTTCACCATTGCATAATATAGTCATTCCAAGACCCATAGATGGCCCATCAAAACAATGAATATATAAACTTCTAAAGCCATCATTGGCTCCTTGATGAATTGCTAATCGATTGCGACCAGCTTCTGCTATGAAAATTCCTAAGCCGATATTACAACCCATAAAGGACTGGCAACCCAAGTCTTTTCCATAAAGCATGGTTACGGCAGTATCATGAGATATGCCAGCGGAGCCTGTTTTTTGATGATAGGCTCGAGTAAGATGTTGCAAAAAAAAAGTCATGTCAAATGAAGTGCCCATGGCACCAGCGGCTAAGGCCGGAAACATTTTTCGTGTTCCGACAATCTCTGATCCATCAGTTGTATAGCCGTGAGCATAGGAAACACCGCTTAGTGTTTCTTGATTAAAGCTAAAATTTTTCATCCCTAATTTTTCAAGAAAAGGGGCAGTCATTTGAGTAAGAGTTTTTCCTTCAAGTGATTCTAGAAGATGTTCAAGAACAAGAAATCCACCACCTGAATATTGAAATTTTTTGCCTGGCTCATTTATTACACCAACAGATGGATAATTGTATTTCTTATTTCCATTAAGAAAATCTGAAATAGGAGGCATTTTTTCATTAGCAGGAACGCCATTCACGTAATGCATATTAAGGGCAGTATGGCTCATCAAATGAGCAATTGTGACAAGCTCAGCCCATTCGGGATGAGTCTCATCAAGAGATTTCAATCTAAATGATGAAGTCGTTTTAGCTAATAGTGCATTAACTGATGTATTTAAGGAGATGTTTTTTTCCTTGAAATACTCAAGTGCAAAGCAGCTCCCAATTGTTTTGCTAAGCGATGCAATCTCAAACCAGGTCTTCGTATTAATTTCATTCCCTAATGTAATCGATTGAATGAGATCAGCTCCGGTGCTAATGGCAATTGAAGCTCCTTTAATTTGGTGTTTTTTAAAAAGGGCATCAAAATCTTTATCGAGATTATTCAGCGGATGTGTGATCATTCTTTTTTGAGTAATTTTCCATAGCTCTTTTCTCGCATTGTCCAGTTCTACTTCTTCAGTATTATTGATTCTTTCTTTGAGGATCAGCAGTAATTCTTTTCCTGATTTTCCTTGAGCTGAGACTAGAAATTTTATGCCAAATTTCTCTTTATATTTTTTTCCCAGAAAATTTAATTCATCTTTAACTTCTTGCTCTTCATCAAAAACAAGTTTTTGTTCATTGCTGGCCATGTGGTCAAGCGTTTGTTTACTTTCGCCAATATCACCATGAAAGCTTGCAGCTTCAATGATATTTAATTTATTGAATGACATTAGACAGCTTTTTCCTTCATTTAAGTCGATCACTAAATTTCTAGACATTTCACTGGCAAACTTATGGCATCCACACATATTAAAATAATAATTATAACGTGTTGTGAATAAATCCATAATATATTTTTCAGAATCAATTTTTATAACTTCGT
>CANFNL010000119.1 GCA_947448205.1 Bacteriovoracaceae bacterium | reverse complement strand
TGATTTAGAAAAAGGAAAGCCGCTAAAGATAGTTTCTTACCAGCTTGTGCCAGTAAAGTATGAAGCGGCAGATACCAAAATAAAATCCCTGGTGGAAGAGGCTAATAATGATTTAAATTCTACTTATGGAAAAGATTGGCTCGATGAAAAGGTGGGTTATTCAGATTTAAAATCTTCTGATAAAGACGGTTCTAGAAAATGGGCTTATTTCATCACTGATTCAATTCGCGAAAAATCTGGGGCCGACGTTGCTATTCACACTCCTTCTATGAATGGAGAAGATTTTCCAATCGGAGATGTGACAAGGCGTGATCTCTTTAATTCTATTCCTCGAGTCTTTGATATAAATGAAAAATTTGGCTGGAATATTTACACTACAAAAATTAAAGGTGCATGGCTTCGATTAGTTTTTGAGGCCCTCACTCATTTTGGTCAACCCTTAACTTTTTCGGGTTTAAAAATGGGCTATATAAGAACTGAGCATGGAATAAAGATTAAACACCTTATGGTCAATGGAGTTGCAATTAATCCTTTCAAATACTATACAGTTGCCTTTACTGAAGGAATCATTAAAGGAGCTGAAGGAGTTAGTCCTTATACGACTTCAATACTTCGCAGCCCAAAAAATACTAAAATTAAAATATGGTCTACACTTGAAGAAAAAATGAGTCAAAAATTTAAAATCGCAAACCTAGCTGAAGATGACAAACATTTATTGATTATGCCCAATTTAAATGCAGAGCCTTTAGAATAAATTCTAAAGGCCCTAATGCCTAAAATTTTAAGCGTTATTATGAGCGTTGATAATGGTCTTGTTTAATTCAGCAATGCTCATACTAGAGAGTTTGATTGGGTCAATCACGTTAGAATAAAGCAGTGGTAGTTCTTTGAGTTCTTCCATGAAGTTTAGTGCTTTATTAGCATCGACTTCATCAACTTTTTTTACAGGCGTAAAATGTGGTGCTGATTTTAAAACATGTGGTGTTTCATTGATTAAATCTAATATGGCATTAACGACTTCTACAAAACGATCCAGTTCAGCTTTTGAATAAGACTCCGTCGGCTCAATCATAAGTCCATACATCTCTGGAAAAGCCACTGTTGGTGCATGCAGGCCAAAATCCAAAAAGAGTTTCCCAATTTTAGCAATGGCCTGAGCTTTGGGAGTTCCCCCAAGTTCAATGCGCGCAAATGTTTCTTTGGATATCGTGAGAATAAACTCATGCATCCGAATTTCTGATTCACACCCTTCTGGCAGGCTTGGAAATGTCGGCTTTAACTTTTCATAAAGATAGCGAGCAGCGAGCACGGCCACTCCAGACATCTCTTGAGTGCCTTTGCCACCTAAAGCTTTTATATAAGTATAAGCCCTAACTTTATGGGCAAAATTTCCAAAATGACGGTGAAATGATCCAATAGATTTTGAAGCTTTAACAATATTAAAAAAGCCACTAGCACTTTTTTCAACCTGAATTCCCGGAAGGTAATCTACAAGACGAGAAGAGACAGCAACAATTCCATCTCCAGGACCTCCACCGCCATGGGGAATAGTCCAAGTTTTATGAAGATTATTATGAACCGCATCGACTCCCATTTTATCGAGATCGATCCATCCAGCAATCGCATTCATATTGGCGCCGTCCATATAGACAAGTCCTCCAACTCCGTGAATAAGTTCACTCATGTCTTTAAAACAAGTTTCAAATAATCCAGAGGTATTGGGATTAGTAACCATCACACCAGCTATTCTTGTATTGTATTTCGCGATGGCTTCTTTCATTTGATCAAAGTCAATTTGACCTTTGGAATTGGCTTCAATGGTGACAATTCCGTATTGAATGCCATCTTGAGTTTTTGTTTCAAATCCGGCCATTGTTGCAGTTGCTGGATTAGTTCCGTGGGCAGAGCGTGGAATAAGGATAATGTTTCTAGAATCTGCCTCTGCGCGATCGCGGTGATAAGCTTGAAAAAGTTTTAATCCTACTAGTTCGCCTTGAGCGCCGGCAACTGGCTGAGTTGTAACAGCAGGCAAGCCGGTAATGGATTTAAACATTTCTTGAATTTCATAAAGAATTTCAAGGGATCCTTGTACATCTTCAATTGGGGCTTGAGGGTGAACATTGGTAAAGCCTGGCAGGGAAGCCGCATAATCGTTTATGTATGGATTGTACTTCATAGTACAAGAGCCAAGAGGATAAATATTATCATCTGGAGAAACATTGAGGTGAGCAAGTTTAGTATAAAAATCCTTAAGCTCATCCATTTCTAAGTTAGGCAGATTCACTTTGGATTTTCTTAAAAAGTTCTCAGGGATTTCAGGAAGGAAATCGTCATTTTCTTGTGCTTCAAAATTATCTTTAAAAAAGTTTTCTAATTTTTCTAAATCTTCATCAGAGTGAACATCAAAAAAAGAAAGAAGCAGAAGATTTCGTCCATCGCTTAGGCGAGAACTTACATCTATACCCAGTTGTAGATTAGCTAGGCTTGCCTTTTTTTGTAGTTCGCTAACTTTGACAGGTAACTCGAGAGTGAATTCGTTAAAGAAAGGAGTTGATGGAAAGGCCAGTTTGACTCCTTTAAATTCAGTTAATACTTGAGCCATTTGGAGGGCATAATCTCGCCCTATAAGAGCAGAGTCAGTCATTCCTTGTTCACCGCGAGCAAGGATTGCGGCACCAGCGGCCGTAGCGATAAAGGACTGATTTGAACAAATATTTGAAGTGGCTTTTTCTCGCCTAATATGCTGCTCTCTTGTTGAGAGAACCATACATAAACAACTTTTACCATCGACATCTTTTGCTCTACCAATAAAGCGTCCAGCAGTTGATCTAATATCTAATTTATTTTTATCATTATACCTAATTCCAAAGATACCAAGACCTGGCCCTCCGAAATTGGGAGCAATCGCCAAGTGTTGACCTTCTCCCACTATCATATTGGCGCCTTCTTTATTTTTTCCATATTCTGACGGAGGAATAAGGCCTTCACTCGCTAAAAGCATCGGATCGATAAGTGCAATTGATTGAATTTTTAATTCACTACAAAGATCGGTGAGTTCGTGAACGTCTTCAAGGTTTCCAAAATTATTGACTTGAGCAAAAGCGATACAAGCTAAGCTCGATCCAATTTGTAATGCCATTTTTTTTACGACTTCAGGATCAGTTAGGCCGGTAGCTTTATCCGTTGGAATGGTAACAATTTTTAAACCTGTTTCGAGCGCTTGAGTTTTTAAAACTTCAATATCCCCTGGATAGAGAGATTCACACACAAGAGCTGTGTTGGATCCTTTAACTATTCTCATGGCCGTTTGAATGGCTTCATAAAGTGTTGTGGAGCGATCATAAAAAGATGCGTTGATTGCCTCAAATCCAGTCAACATCGAGAGCGTTGAGGAATAAATCCACAACGTATTAAGTGTTCCTTGAGATCGCTCTGGCTGATAGGGAGTGTACGCCGTCGTTAGTCCGCGCAGACTGCAAACAAAAGGGACAATTTCTGAAACTTTATAATTTTTTAAACCATCGCCAATAAACGATGTCTTTACATTGTTTTTAGCAGCAATTCCCTCAACGTTTGCGATTAGGTCATTGTAATTTAATTCTTCTGTGACAAAAGGTGTTTTATCAAACTTTACATTGTCGGGAATATGAGCATAGAGATCTTTGAGTTCTTTTAAATTGATCGTCGCTAACATCTCTGCTTGTTCAGCCTTGCTAGATGAGATATAATATTTTGTTAATTCTCTTTTGAGCTTTTTAGGGTTATAGGGAAGATTTTTGTAATTGGATTCAGAAGTGTTTTCTGCCATGATCACGTCCTTTTAAAATAAAATATTTAATCGTATAATAGCCAAAAATGAATGAATTAATAAAGATAAAAATGAGTTCCGAGGATAGACATTTGTGGCCCAGCTTTCTCGAGGAAGCTTTGCTCGATTCTGCACGCTTTTGTCTAGAGATTGAAGAAGACAGAAGGCTCTGTGAGCTTTGCGATTTTCTTTTTTTTAAAGACCAAAAGCTGCAATTTCATTCAGCAGAGCTAGGTCTTATGGCTTTTGATTTCGAATCTCTCTGGCATTATCACCAGAAACAAAATTATGCCCTCTCTAAGGAGCCGCTAGCACGTGCATTGGGGATTAAAGGCAATTCCACCCAGACAATTTGGGATACGACTTGTGGCACCGGAAAAGATTCCTTGCTGATTTCTTTTTTTGGGGCGAGATTAAAATCTTTTGAAAGGCATCCGGCCATTTATTTATTATTACAAGATGCTTTGCGAAGATTTCCGACTAATTTTGATCTTGTCTTCGCAGATGCCTCACAACTTACTCTTTTAGCCAATGAGCGACCTGATATTATCTACTACGACCCAATGTACCCGGATAAATCGGGTTCAAAAAAATCGGCCCTACCTAGAAAAGAGATGCGGATTTTTAAAGAAGTTGTTGGCGATGATTTAGATTCGGACACCTTTTTAGAATGGGCCTTGCAGACGGCCAAGGAAAGAGTCGTGGTTAAGAGATCCCTGCAAGCTGGCGAGCTTAAATCAAAACCTTCGGCAAGCTATAAGGGGAAGAGTACTCGCTACGATATGTATAAAATTTTTTAACCACCACTGCGTTTGGTTTTAATGGCCAATTTATGTAAATAATTTTCCATTTTTTCGCGTTGATCACCTTGAAGTTCAATTTGACCTTTTAAGGAATTTTTAAAAGTTCCGCCTGTGCCACAATGATTTTTGAGCTTTTTTGCCAAATCCTCAAAATAGGGGGGATTAAAGGGCAAATCGAATAAAACAGTCACTAACTTTCCTGCGCGCTGATTTTTTTCCAATTTTATTTTAAGTGTTAATTTTTCTGGAATTATAGGCACAATTGCGTTGGAGCTACTCGAGCACTGACATGGGTCTTCACCGCAAGTTTTACAGAGCTTTAGGTGAGAGCCATCGCTAGAATAAACTAATCGGTTTTCGCTCTTTTTTACAGGTTTATTTTGTTTCATTTTTGCGGTCTTTTGATTATTATTTTTTAATCTAAAATTTACTAAATTCTAAAAGGATTGCAATCATTATGGCAAACATCAAATCACCATCTCTAAGGGCCGCGAAAAAATATGACGTTTATGGAATCGGTAATGCCTTGGTCGATATGGAATTTGAAGTGGGCATAGACTATCTACAAAAGGCCGGAATTGAAAAAGGTTTAATGACTTTGGTTGATGAAAATCGTCAAAGTGAAATCATCAATACCCTTCATGGTATTCAGCATAAAAGATCATGCGGGGGATCAGCGGCCAATACAATGATTGCTATTTCTCAATTTGGTGGAAGAAGTTTTTATTCGTGTAAAGTGGCAAGCGATGAGACTGGGGATTTTTATTTTAAAGATCTTATGGATAATGGAGTTGAAACCAATCTTTCTACAAGCTCACTCGAGCCAGGAATTACTGGAAAATGTATTGTCTTAATCACTCCCGACGCCGATAGAACGATGAATACTTTTTTAGGGATCACTCAAACGCTATCAACCAAAGAGTTGATTGAGGAAAATATTAAAAACTCAGAATATGTTTATATTGAAGGCTATCTTGTGGCTAGCCCTACGGGAAAAGAAGCTGCGGTTAAAGCCAAGCTTTTGGCAGAAACTCATCAAATTAAAACTGCTCTTACTTTCTCTGATGTGAATATGGTCAATTATTTTAGCGAAGGATTACAAGAGATCATTGGCAGAGGAGTTGATCTACTCTTTTGCAACGAGGCTGAAGCCTTAGCGTACACTAAAGCCAGCACAATAGAAGCCGCAGCAGTCATACTTAAAAAAATTGCTAAAACTTTTGCTATAACTCTCGGGCCTAAGGGCGCATTTGTTTTTGATGGTGAACACGATGTCTATGTCGTGACGACTCCTGTAGAAGCTGTTGATACAAATGGAGCAGGGGATTTATTTGCCGGTGCTTTTTTATACGCACTTAATGCCAATCTCTCTTATACCGAAGCTGCCAAATTAGGTTGCTCAGCTTCCTCTCTACTAGTGACTCAGTTTGGTGCTCGCTTGCGTCGTGAACAAGTTTTAGAAGTTAAGTCTCGCTTACTTTAATTTTTTATTTTTGAGGAAATATCTATGTCTCGATTAATGATTAAAAATATACTAAGTGAAAAAATTATCGATGTTGATGTCACAGTCAAAGGATGGATTCGATCAGTTAGAAATTCAAAAAAGTTTTCTTTTTTAGTTTTAAATGATGGTTCTTGCCAAGCTTCTCTTCAAATTATTGTAGATGAAATTCTTCCCAATTATGCTCAAGTGGCAGGATTATTAACAGGTTCTGCTGTGGCCATTACCGGACGTTTAGTTCGCGGTGGCGGTAAAACTCAGGTGATAGAAATGCAAGGCAGAAGTGTTGAAATTATAGGTCTTGTCGATGAGAGTTATCCACTACAAAAAAAAGCGACTTCACTTGAGTTTCTTAGAGAGCAAGCACACCTACGAATCCGAACCAATACTTTTGGCGCCATTATGCGTGTGCGCCATCACTTGGCCATGGCCACACATGAATTCTTTTCTAAAAGAGGGTTTTTCTATTTAAATTCACCAATTATCTCAGGAGTGGACGCCGAAGGTGCTGGAGAGATGTTTACAGTTTCAACTCTTGCCTCAGATCTTACTAAATCACCTAAAACAAAAGATGGTAAATTAGATTTTTCAAAGGACTATTTTGGCAAAGAAACTTTCCTTGCAGTTACGGGACAATTAGAAGGAGAGTGTTATGCCATGGGACTTGGGGCGATCTATACTTTTGGGCCAACCTTTAGGTCTGAAAATTCAAATACCACAAGGCATCTTTCAGAATTTTGGATGATTGAACCAGAAGTGGCCTTTGCTGATCTCGATGAGGTTGCTAATCTTGCGACAGACTATATTAAATTTCTTATTACCTATGCCCTTGAGCACGCTGCAAGTGAATTAGAGTTTTTACTCGGTAGAGAGGACTCAACTGCACCAAAAGATCATTTAAATACACTTAAGCATGTCAGAGACTCTAAATTTATGCGTATTACGTACACCGAGGCTATGGAGATTTTATCTAAAGTTGATCCAGCAGTTAAAAAATTCGAATACCCGACAACTTGGGGAAGTGAGCTTCAAACTGAGCATGAAAGATTTTTAGCAGAAGAGCACTTTAAGATGCCGGTGATTGTTACTGATTACCCAAAAGAATTTAAAGCCTTTTACATGAAACAAAATTCAGATGGCAAAACCGTTAGAGCTATGGATATTTTAGTTCCTGGAATTGGAGAAATTATCGGTGGATCCCAACGAGAGGATGATCTTATTAAATTAACTAATAGAATGAATGAATTGAAAATGGATCAAGAACCGCTTTGGTGGTATCTGGATTTACGCCGATTTGGTTCTGTGCCTCACGCAGGTTTTGGTTTAGGTTTTGAGCGTGCATTGATGTATATCACTGGGGTCAATAATATTCGCGATGTCATTCCATTTCCGCGAACTCCAAAAAACTGTGATTTTTAATTTATTGCAAAAAAACCCTCTTATGAGGGTTTTTTTGTTGTGTTAGCATTTGGATTTTGTGGACGATTGCGGTTGTTATTTCGGTTTCTATCTCGATTATTATGGCCGTGTGGTCTGTTTTCTCTAGGCCCTTGAGTATTTTGTCTATCTGATCTTTCGGTTGGTCTATTTAATGCTTTTTGTTCTTCATCGCTAAATGCTTCTGGGAACTCTTCAAAATTATCATTCTTTCTAAAAAAATTGGCATCTGATTCATCTAATACTTTCTCAGTTGTTGCTAGCGCATTATGCTCCAAAAATTTTTCAGACTTTATTTGCTCTTCAGGGGAAATTCCAATGACTGCTTGAGTTTCATTGATGATATTGTCAAAAAATTCTGGAAAGCGGTAATCAGCTCCAAGATCAGAGCTTCTTCCAGCATATTGATTCGAAGAGTAGCGGCGTCTGATACCTGTATCAGTGAGCATTTCAAATTGTTCAACTAGAATATCTAGCTTAAGTACTTTACCTTTATCACCGTTAACAACTTTAACGAAAGTGCCCTCTCTTGGGAGATTTTTTCTTTTGTCAGTATAAACATCGTCTTCGTAACGAATGCAGCATTTAATCTGGCCACAAACTCCATTTAATTTTGTAGGAATGAGCGCTAAGTTTTGGTTTTTTGCCATTTTAATAGAGACATTGCCGTAATTTTTTAAGAATGATGAGCAACAAGTTTGTAGTCCACAGGCACCAACAGAGCCTAAAGCGGCCGCGCGGTCTCGAACCGAAATTTGTCGTAATTCAATTCTCATTTTTAAATCGCTAACAAGATCTTTTACGAGGTCTCTAAAGTCGACTCTTGCCGGTGCATTAAAGTAGAAAACAGCCTTTTTCCCAAATTGAGTAAACTCAACGTGGGTGAGAACCATGTCTAATTGGTATTTATCTATTAAGTGGATACATTTTATTTCAGCTTTTTTTTCTGAGTCACGAAATTCAATTTGCGCCTGAATGTCCTCAGCTGTTGCTACTTTGGCAATTGAGCGAATAGGCAGCATTGATTTGTTGAAAGTTAC
>CANFNL010000118.1 GCA_947448205.1 Bacteriovoracaceae bacterium | reverse complement strand
CTAAGTGGAAACAAAATTCAGAAGGAAAGTTTTTCGTCGATGAGCAATGTATTGCCTGCGATGCATGTGTCGTTGAAGCTCCTGATTTTTTTGCCATGAATGATACTGACGGCCACGCCTTTGTAAAAAAACAACCACAAAATGCTAGTGAAATCGCCGACTGCGAGAGTGCTCTCGCAGCTTGCCCAGTCGAGGCTATCGGCAATGATGGCGAAACTTAATAATTTGGCAGCTCTACTGCTCTTTCTTCACTGAAGACCTTTCTCAAATCTTTTGGCTTACTCTCGCGAAACTTCTCAAGTGCCTCTCTGAGCATGTCCGTCGACATCCACTTACCGTTTTTAGCGAAGTATTCCTCGTCTACCTTCTCGATTATCGGAAGCATTATTCCACCAATGGTTTTTAAACTTGCCATAGTAGAAATCGTTAACGAAGGCACGTCTTTAGTAAAATCCTTAGGAATTCCTGAAAGCTTAGCAAGCATTCCCCAAAGCTTAGGAATGTATCGAGTAGACCAGATAGCTTTAGCAGCAATAGAAGATAAATTTTCGTGAATTTGATAATTATATTCATCAATCCATCTGAACATTTCTCCCAAAATCGCATCCTTTCTCCACGAATCTCTCATTAGTCGATAATCAGTCCAATCCAATACGATATCAAATCGTGAATCAGTCTCCATATCTGCAGGAGTCATCATTGCTCCTTTTTTTAATCCTACACGCTTTAAAAACTTTTCATCTACCATAGTGATCTGTGACATCGCCTCAGGTAAGATTACATTGCCATTAGAAACCTGCTTAAAAGAATCATAAACTACTTCTTCACACGAGAGTTTGCTATTATCACTAAAATCTAATTGATAATCATAAGGGATAATTTTATTTTTCTTTTTTAGTTCAGTAACTTTTTCAAACATATAATCAGCAGCTCGAGAAGCAAGTTCGCTATCTCTTGATCTTAAAACAAGGATACGCGCATTCTCATTTTTAAGGGCATCTTCAATTTTATAAATTCCTACACCTTTTCCCACATAAGACTCAAGTGTTGTTACTTCTTTAGTTTTTTTATCTACATGAACAAAAACGATATGACTAAAAAGAGATCGAGGGTGAGCTATTTCCGAAATAGTTGAGGAAACAAAGCTCACCCCTTTGGTTATCATTATGTCTCCATTTTTAAATTCAAATTTTGAACTAGCATCTAACCCAATACCAACGTGATAAGGGTGATAAGCTGCATTTTCCATAATAGGCACTGGTTGCTCATCAAACTTAATTGAACTGGCAGATATTTGTGGATCATTATAAAAAAGAATTCCTACATAATCTTCACTTGCTCTCATTAAGAGATTTAATTCTTTTAATTTCATTTTGCATGATCTTGGCATAACTTCTAAGAGTGAATGCAAGGCTATTCTTGCTTTAAAACTTTGATCCAAAATAAGCTGGCCATCATTTTTCAATACAGTAAGATCTATATTTTGCGGAGTCATTAATTGATAATCTCTAATGAGATTACCCAATTCTCCCTCACAATTTTCACTTTTAATTTCCCTTGTGCTAACCATATCTACGATTAAATTTGCTTCGCGGGAGAGGTCTATCCCCATCTGCTCACTACTGGAAATAGCTCTTTTGGGTTTTGCTAAACTTGAACAAGAGGAGTTAAAAATGAGTGATGCAATCATTAAAAATAATATATATCTCATTTCAAATTCCAAAATAACTAAAGGGCCAAAAGGCCCCTTAGTAGTTTAAAAAAATTATCTCTTAATTTGCAATACTTCTTGGAGCATTTGATCTGCTGTTGTGAGTGTCTTTGCATTGGCTTGAAAATTTCTTTGTGCTGTCATTAAGTTAACAAACTCGTTGGCAATATCAACGTTTGAAAGCTCAATAGACTTTGAAAGAACTTCTCCGCGTCCTGACTCTCCCGGTTTCCCAAGTGCAGCTTGACCAGATGTCTTAGATTCCTTGAAAAGGTTTTTTCCAACTTTAAAAAGACCTTCGTTGTTTTCAAATTTACCTACGGAAACTTGAGCAATATCTCGAGTTTCACCGTTGTTGTAAACAGCTGTTAAAATCCCTTTATCATTGAATGAAAGAGAAGTTAATGTTGCAGCACTTGCTCCGTCTTGAGTGTGGCGAGAGATAGCTGAATCAGATCCGTATTGTGTAGAAGCATCAAGACCTGTTCCACCTTCTTTTAAAGTCAGTCCCCAATTAAAATTAATTTTTTGTCCAGGAGCTGCACCTTTATTAAAGTTAAAAGAATTTTTTCCTTCTATTTTTTCCTCTAACTGACCTTTGTCATTAAATTTCAACTTACCACTGGCCATCTCATACATAGTGTCTGCTTTTCCGCCTTCAACATCTTTCCCATCTGCAGCTACGTGATACTCCCACAAATTATTATCAGTTTTATTATAATAAACTGTAATTGTTCGTGCTGTTCCGATATTGTCGTAAATGGTCATTGAATTTGAAAAGTTTGCTGTTTTCTCTGGATTTTCTAAATTAAATTCCATTTTATTTTGTTTTGAATCTAAGTTCATAGACATTAAAATTTCTTTGGTAGCTTTCGCTGGAATAGTTGTATTACCAAGCTTTATTGGATCAACCTTATTCATGATTTTTCCTTTTTCATCTGCTTGAAAGCCAAGAACTCTATAACCGTCCATAGTTATAAGTTGTCCTTCTTTATCAAAGTGGAACGAACCATCGCGAGTGTAACCACGTCCAAATGGAGCATCGATAGTGAAGAATCCATCTCCAGACATTGCTAAATCCGTTACAGATTCTGTTCTCGTGATATCTCCTTGGGTCATGATAGGCTTAATGTGGCCAAGCTTTGTTCCTGCACCAAATTGATCTCCACCTTCAATACCTTTAAGTGAAGCAGCTAGGACGTCTTGAAATTCTGCTCTAGATGATTTAAATCCGTTAGTACCGGCGTTGGCGATGTTATCACCGATAACTCCCATACCTTGCCCAGTTGCATTAAGACCAGTAACACCGATAGTAAATGAACGAAGAATTCCCATTTGTCCCTCCTAGACCTAATTTTCTCAAAGATGTCTTAAGCACTACAGACTTAAAACTAGGGCTTCCGGAAAGGACCAGCTCCATTTCTTTTGAGATTTTTTATTGTTAATTCATTAATATTGTCGAATCAATTTTCGTAAAAACATTTTCTCCTATGCTCTCTTTATCAATTGCCGTAACAATTGTATTTTTTGGAACATCAACGATGTAAGCAGCTTTACCTGTAATTATCAACGAGTCTTGTCCACCCTTTAATTTTAGTTTATCCATGGCACTTTGAATTTTTGCATATTCTTCTTTATCAAGTGAGAGATTTCTTTCTTGCAGTCTTCTCATCGCATGAGTGGAAAGATGAAGTCCCTTGGGAGATTGTTGAAGCTCTGAAGATTCAGATTGCTCAATTGTATTATTGAGAAGATTTTTAAACTCTGATGTTTCACCTGGATTTAATTTGTTGGCGGGATCAACATTCTTTTTCGACGGAATAGTCGAAACGTTGGGAATAAGAATGTTATTAATTTTTTGGTTAGCCATTAAACTAAATACTCACTTAATTGTTTATTTGGTTGTCTACTTGATTATAGACTGACGCTGCTTGTTTTTGCAATGCAGGCATTTTTTTACTTTCGATATTATTTTTTGTTGCTTGTTCTCTTTCTGGTAGGGCAAAACTTTCAACATCTTTAAGAAAAACTTTTCTTCCACCACTTACATCAAGAATCGTTTCACCATTTTCAAAGCGAACTCCTGTTACTGTCCCCTCAGCTCTTGTGACTCCAAAAAATTTTTGATTTTGATCATCAAATGCGACTACATCAAAGTGGTAAGTTTCTTTAGGAGCAATTTGTCCATCTAAACCAATCCCATCCCAACTAATAGTTTGTTGACCTTTTCCAAGATCGACCTTATCTATTTTTCCAATCATTTGATTTTTGTTATCGTAAATATGAACAACTGCATTTTTAGCAGCATGATCTAAATAAAAGGGAAGATCGATATCTTTTCCATCGCCTCCATAATCAACAGTTGTCCCACTTGTAACGACTTTCTTACCAAGAAAACTCGCCCCTTGAAATCTCTTTTCATTATTATTATTTGCAGTAAGCCCATCGAACTTTTTATTCATTGCCGTCAACTGCTCAAGTTGTGAAAATTGAGCTAAGTTGGCAGAAAAATCTTTTTGATCCATCGGCTTCATTGGGTCCTGGTTTTTTAACTGGTGAGCAAGTAATTTCATAAATCCATCAGGCCCCAAAGTTTCATGAGTTTTACGATCAACAAAACGTTGATCAGGCTTAACTCCTGACATTTTGTTTAGCTCATCACCAACTTTAGGATCGGCAGCTTGACCGTCAATGATGTCTTGTTTCTTGATGGCAATATCAGAATACGAATTTTTACTTACGCTACTTGGTCTACCGATCATTGGCATGGCTTAGGCTCCAAAACGTGCTTGATACTCTTCCCATAATTCTTTTCTGCGTTCAGCGCCTTCAGAAAAGTTTCCAGCAAAGCTACTTGATTCAGAAGTCATACTCTTAGAACTTCCATCTGGACTTTGTTGAAAAGAGCTTGATTGGCGATAATCAGATTGCCCAAATGCAGATGATTCACTCATACTACTCACTATTCTTAAGTCAGAAAGATTAATTCCAGCCTGATTAAGATTTTTCATCAAACTCACTTCATTTTTTACAAAAAAGTCATGGCCTTCTTTACTAGAAGTTGTAATTTGCATATCTATCTGATTAAGACCACGATTCATTGAATCTGGCATTTTAGAAACTTGAATCTTAAACTCTCCAAGGGATTCATGCTTTACATTTAAATCTAAACTCGACTTATTAGCCGTTTGGTTTTGTTCTACATAATCAGAAATTCTTTTAATAATCTCATTTGAATTAGAGGTATTAATATTAGATAAATCTAACACCTTTTGATTGGCATTTGTCTGAGTCTGATTTTGTTCTAAATTATGAGCATTTTTATTTGGGATAATTGGCACTATATCCTGCTTTATATCTGCTAGCTGTGATCCAACTTTTGTCTCTTTTGATTGAAGTTCATCAACCCCTAAAAGGACATCTGATTTAACTTTCTTATTATCTTTCTGTGATAAATCTTTGGTGTTTCTTATCATCGTTTCATTGAGCAAGTTTTGACCTTGACCATAACTTTTCACATTGAAATTTACATTTTTATTTAAATTGGCAATTTTTTCCAAATCACTAGATCCATTTAACAAAACTAAATTTGCATTATTTTTCTTTTCATTGCTGTCTTTAGTTTCGAAATTTTTAAGGTAATCTTCAGCAGTAACAATTTTTTTAACAGATTGCTCTATATTTTGTTCTTTGCCTAAGTCAAGCTTATTTTCAAACGAATTACCAAGCCCCTTACCTTTAACTTCTTTCATTAAAAATTCTAATGGTGACTGTGCCTTAGATTCATTTTTTAAAGTGCCCTTTTTGGTGAGCTCACGACTTTGAATCCCCTCTTCATTTTGTTTGCTGTTATCTAATTCAACAGTCTCACTCATTGCAGAAGTATCCTGTGTGCCTTTGAGTTTATTTAATAATTGATCGAGGTTACTGGTAGTTTTAGCAATCGTTGGTGCTACTTGTGTGTGATCAAGATTTTTGCCTGCAACTTCCATTGAAAGTAATTTTGGATCAATAACTTCTATGCTCTCAGCAGACTTTTCGTTAATAATTTTTTCTTTTTTATCACCTAAAAGATTTTTTAGTGTCTCACCAGTCTCAGATTTCACCTCAGATTTGGCATTAGATTTACCATCTAATTTGATAGCTGATTTAAAATCTGATTTAACATCTGATTTTCTATTAGATTTGACAGCAGCGACTTTATCACCATCTTTTCCAGCTAAACCAGAAAAAAGGGAAAGGAAATCATTAGGAACACCATCAGTTGATTGCACTTGAGCTTCGCCCTTAAGAGAATGTTTAGCTTCATTTAAGCCTTGCGACTTAACTGAGCCTGGCGCTCTTTGTTGTGCTTGTTGAATTGGCAATCCTTTCATAACATCCTTTAAAAACCACACGACGCCTTGCGTGCTATTTCAAGTGTATCTTATTTTTTCATCTGAAGAAACTGTTTCTGAAGTCGGGCAGAAACTTCCTTATCCATTAAATTAAAAATTTTTGAGGCTTTCTGCGCTTCAATTTGCCCCAATATCCGAACAGAAAGATCAGGATCTTGAACTGATAAAACATCCGCTGCACTTTGTGGCTTCATTCCAGAGATGACTTCAACCATTTGTGCGACTCTTTTTTCTACTTTTTCATTTTGTGAATCAATACAACCTAAAAATTTTTTCTGCGAATCTTGAAACTCTAAAACTTTTTTTTGAAAATCACTGGTATTTAATTTTAATTGCTCTTGCTCTTTTTGTAAGACTAGCTCTTTTACTTTTAGAGCGTCTTCTTTTTCTAGAAGCTCTTTTGAGAAATCGACAAGATGCCCACTACCAGCCTTTTTCATTAACTTACTAGCTTCTTCCCAAACTGCTTTTTTGAATTCTTCTTCTGTGTAAAGACGCTTTGGGGGTCCTGAAGGTGCAGCAACCTTAGAGGCAGGTGAATTGGCTGCCATCAAAAGAGTAGAGCTCAATAATGCGATTATAAAAATACTCTGTTTAAAATACTTTTTCATTTTATTCATTTATCCCGAGTCTTCTGATATTGATAAGTTCATCAATATCTTCTTGCTCTTTTTTATTTTTAACTTTAGTCCATTCAACTTTCTTATTTTCTTTAAAATTTTCCATAATCTTCACCTGCCCTCTGGCTTCAGCTAGTTCTAGAATTTTTGCATCATATTTTTTTCTTAGCGCCCATAGCAAATTTTCTTGGTTTTTAATATCTTCTTTTTTTCCTTGAATAAAATAAGGAAAAAACTGAAGCATCCTTCCTTGCGAAGAATCATTCATAAAAGTCTCTTGGGCTTCATAAGTCTCATCTATAGCTTGATTAGCTAATCTTATTTTATCTTCGACTGCATTCATTTGTTTCAAGAGATCGCCGAGCTCAATTTTTACTTTTTTTTCTTTGAATTCTCTTACTTTTAATAAGGCATCTAGTTTAAATTTAAATTTTTGCATGTTTTATAATCTATTTTATATTTTCAGCTTTACGTGCAATTTCCACCATTCGATCATAAAGCGAATCAATTGATAAAAAATCCGTCATGCCTTGATTTTGTTTTAATAAATTCATTAGGTCATCATAAACTAGGATAGCCTTATCGACTTTAGGATTAGATCCTTTGGCATAGGCACCAACATTAATTAAATCTTCATTAGCTTTATAAGAGGCGAGTAGATCGCGAAGATGGCTTGCCACTATTTTATGCTCGCGACTTGCAACCTTAGACATAACCCGCGACAAACTTGCCAGTACATCAATGGCCGGAAATTGGTTTCGTGAAGCAAGTTCACGTGAGAGGATAATGTGTCCATCAGAAATAGCTCTAACTGCATCAGCAATAGGCTCATCCATATCTCCCCCTTCAACAAGTACTGTATAAATACCAGTTATAGAGCCTGCTCCAGCTTTTGTTCCTGCCCTTTCCATTAATTTAGGCAGGCGAGCAAAAACTGAAGGTGTATAACCTTTTTGCCCAGGAGGCTCTCCAGCAGAAAGTGATATTTCTCTATTGGCCATAGCAAAACGAGTAATCGAATCCATCATCAACAAAACATCCTGATTTTTATCTCTAAAAAATTCAGCAATGGTTGTAGCAACGTAGGCAGCTTTCATTCTAATAAGTGCAGAAGAATCTGATGTGGCAACAACAACAACAGATCTCTTTAATCCTTCTGGACCTAAATCAGATTCAATAAATTCTAATACCTCTCTTCCCCGTTCTCCGATGAGTGCAATTACGTTAACATCTGAGCTAGAATTTTCGGCAATCATCCCTAATGTGACAGATTTACCAACACCAGATCCGGCCATAATAGCAAAACGTTGACCTTTTCCTGCTGTCATAAAACAATTAATAGCATGTATTCCTGTATCGAGGGGTTCGCGAATAGGAGGACGATCTAGTGGATTTATCGGTTGTCCATAAATACTTCTAGCTTCTACATTAACTGGCTCGATTGGACCTTTGCCATCAATAGGATTGCCTTGAAAATCTATGACCCTGCCGAGCATAGCTTCTGAAATTTTAATAGTAGTAGTCAGATCTTTCAAATAAACTCTTGTTTCAGAGTTAACACCTGAAATTTCGTCATAGGGCATAGCCATACAACGTGTTCCATTAATACCAACAACTTCACCTAAAGATCGTTCACCAAACTCTGTAATAAATTCTACGTTAGAGCCAATAGGAGCACGGGAGAGGTTAATTTCAAAAACCATTCCTTTGTTGGCAAAAACTTTTCCTATTTTTTGGTAAGGAGATGAATATTCATAGTTTTTGTGAATAGAAAGCAGATCGAGAGACTTATCCATAACCCATTCACCTTTAAATTAAGAATCAATTAAAACATCTTCGAATAATTTATCGAGACTTTTAAATTGTTCTTCCATGGTTGCATTTATAATTCCATTATCTGACTCAATAATCATACCACGGGTGGCAATTGATGAATCAATTTCAACTCT
>CANFNL010000117.1 GCA_947448205.1 Bacteriovoracaceae bacterium | reverse complement strand
TTTAAAGAAACTGTTGCTAATCCAGCAGCAGTTGCAGAGGCTAAAGAAGAGTCAGTAAACAACGAAGGGTATGATGTTGGTACCAATGATATTAGCACCAACAGTGGTGAGTCCATTTTTAAATTGATCTCCAATCGTTATTTAAAATCTGGCTATCCAAAATTATTTGAAGAAATTCCTACAAATAAAATAAAAAAATAGATTTGTAGAATTTTTTTTGAGGCACGTATGTTGAAATATTTTTATAAAATGCTCTTAGTTTCCATTTTATCTGGCTCACTTTTAATATTGGACTTTGGCTTTAAAGGCTCGCAAATAAATATAAATTTTAATTCAGCTAGAGCTGAGTCTGTAAAAACTAATGGGATTGGAGATGAAGATATTTCCTCAACTCTAACCATGTCAATTGTAGGCTTAATTGCTTCTAGACTCTATACGTATCAACCGATGACAACTGATGTAACTATCGCCGCTGTTGCCGGAGCAGCATTTATTGCAGGAGAAATCGCAGCTTTTGCAAAATTAAAAGATGTCATGAAAGACATTGAAACCGAAGTCCTAAGGGATGATAAAAAAGTAATTGATCGAAAACAAATTGAAGCCTTGGAGAAATTAAAAGAGTCCTATCAAAAAGCGATCGAGAGTTCTAATATTAAAAAAACTTTGCAACAAGCTTCGGCTGCTGCTTTTACAACTGCGGCAGTTGCGGCTTTAGTTTTAAAATCTAGTGAGTTGCTAGCGCTTCAAGGCTGTCAAGCGGCGCTCACTACTGCTGGTGCTACATGTACAGGAACAACTGCTGAAGCTACTGCTCTTGTTGGGCAATTGACAACTATTCAAACTGCTCGTGAGGCTCCTGCTGCTTCAGTTTCTCAAAAGCCAACAGAAGTTAGTGGTCTGTCTGCATTTACCTTAGGTCTAGAAACTTACACAACGACTCTAAGTTTAGCAGCAGCAACAAGTAATCCTGCTCTCTCAGCAGCCTGTGCAACTGCCGCTACAAGCATTCAAGTCTGCAATGCCATTAGCCCCACTCTTCAAACCACTGAAGCCTTCGGCTTTCCCTTTCACTTAGGTCTTAATCAACTTCAAAATACTTTTCCCCCGGCACACTATTGCGAAATTCCTAAAGGCGAAAATGTGTTTACTAGACTCTCGCATTTTTTTATTCCTGAAGCCAAGGCCGATTTATTAAGTCCTATGGGGATCGCTTCAGGAGTGGCGGTTAAATTTATCCTGGCCACAAGTCCAGCTTTGTCAGCAACCATTGATAGCTTTCTTTTTACGCCTATGAAGCGAGCAATGGCCTGGGGAATTTTAGCTGGCTTATCCTATTCAGCCTCCTCAGCTACCGATAATCAAATTCATATTTTAAATGGAAATATTGCTCAAATTGATATGATCTTAAATACTATGTATGCTCAAGAAAATGGCACAGTTGCTGGTGGAGCAACTAAGCCCACGCTTAAAAATCCATACATTCAATCGTATAGTGTTATCAATCAACCTCTAAAAGTTATTGATCCAAAATCCGAGATTGTTGATTTAAACGAAAAAGGCGATCTATCGCTTCCTTGTCTTACTGGCGATGGTGTAAAGAAATGTGAGTCAATTAGTGCCAAGCTGGATTCACAAATTGATGTTAAATCTATGCCAGACTCCATTCAGGCAACGATAGGAAATATTGGCAAATTTGGTGAAAGTTTAAATAAAGCTGGCAGTATTACTGCCAATACAATGACACTCGCGCAAGCAATTTCCGGAAAGCAAAATGCACTTAAGGAGGAATTGGCTAAACAACAAAAAGCCCTTCAGGCCCAATTAAAGGCCAGTGGAAGTAAAACTGATTTAGCTAAAGAAAGTGCAAAACTGGCGGCCGATATGAAGGCCAAAATGAAAAAACAATTAGACTCCAATAAAATGAGCGCTAGAGAGATGCTCGCTAGCTTCGGAGGAAGTCGAGTTGGACTTTATTCAGAAGGATCAAGTGTAACTGATGCGAATCGCTTGGAAGCTGCTTCTAAGAATGCAGCAGCAGCTAAAGCTGTTCTCAGTAAATTGGATGTTTTAAATATCCCAGCTCCACTAAATCCCAGTGCCAAATCTGCCAACGATGAATTAGACGATGAACTTAAAAATAAAGAAGCTGAGCAACTAGCTATGGCCAGTGCTGAAAACGCCAAGGCTGCTTCTATAGACACTTATGATTTAAAAAATGACATAACTACTGATAAGCAAACTTCGTTATTTGAATTAATCTCTAACCGATATCAAAAATCGGCTTACAAGAGACTGCTTAAGAAAAAGCAAGACTAAAAAGAGTTTATTTTTTCCAAATATCACTAATGGGTTGAGACTTCATATCATTTTGGTTGAGTGAACCTAGACCTAATTCTTCTTCATAAGTTCTAAGTAAAGTATAGAAATTATTAGCTCTTGCCGAAGTCTTTCCAGGGCTGACGTTGGCTCCATAAAGCAAAGTATAGATTTGATTGATAGGGGTAGTTCCTTCATCGAATGTAATAACGACTAGAAGGTCTTTAGGGAAATTAGGAGAGTGAAGAACTAAATCAAAATTTTGCTTAAACCACTTATCTCCAATTTTCACACCTGTATCATGACCATCATTTTTTAAATTAGGTATATACATTGAAAAAGCTGGAAGCGTTGAATTTGCAAAATCAGTGAAGAATTTTTTTCCTTCAACAACTCTAGCACATCGAGAAGGATTGGTTTGAACATTGATAAAACTCAAAAATGGAACATGCTTTCTAGCATAATCAACAGAGGATTTTCCGAGGAAACAATTCCCTGGATAATCTTCAGCATAAATTTTCCAATCTTTTTTAGCATCTTCAATTAAATCTCCAATGTGTCTTTCATTTAGATCAATTGGTTTATCGTTAACGATATTAAATGTAGAACCCGCGACCATTGCAATGTAATTTCCTTGTGAAGGATGTGTGGCTGCATTGAAATTTGTTAAAAGTGCGCCTTCTTTAGATAGGGAAGAAAAAAAAGGCTGCGTAAGTGTGTTTTGATATTCGGTGTTTTCAAAAACAATAACCAGAACTTTATTAAAATTAGCTGCCATTGCACAATGAGTTGTTAGAAATAAAAAAGCAGATAAAATGATTTTTTTCATAATGACAACCTTTGCTTAAGTCTACTCTAGGCTCTCTCCTTTTTTCTCATTTGACAACACTTAAAAAGTTACACCTTCGTTGCAAGCATAAAAATTTAGTTTATAGTTAAATGATTATGGTAGATAAAAAGTTGATACTACAGAATCTAATAGATAACCTCCGCCACGAGCTCACAGAACTCGAAGCTGCAGCCAATTCGGCCAGAGCAGAGGCAATCCAGGACGATTATAAAGCTGAGAGCAAGTACGACACTCGTGCTATTGAGGCATCTTATCTGGCCGGTGCTCAACAAAAGCGAGTGGAAGAGATTAAAATTGATATTCAAATGCTGGAAGAAATTGAAATTAAGCCTTCGCTGAAGATTCAGATGGGCTCGCTTGTCTTGATTGAGTTCAATAATCAAGCGCGCTTATACTTCTTAACTTCCACCTCGGGTGGAACAATGTTAACCATAGACGATCAACTGATTTTGGTTATCTCTGTCTTTTCACCTCTGGGCAACGAAGCTTTAGGCTTGAGTGCCGGCGAGAGTTTTGAAGTCGAGACTCCAAAAGCAATGAGAACCTATAAGATTCTTAATGTTTATTAATTAGTTAATGTTTAGTTTTTGATTTAAGCCCAGTTTTTTCTGTAGACTCAAACATTTTGGCATAAACAACTTCGTTATCTGAAGAGATACAGACTTTTTCAAAAACAAGAATTTTTCTATTGAGTTGATTAATTAGAAAGTTAAAATTTGGATTTTCTTCCGAAATAATGGCCTTCTTAGGTATAAGTGGACGATTAAATCCCAAGATAATATTAATAGTCGGTTGTACTAAGACTTTGCGGTTTTCAAAATCCACTTCCATATCCACAAATGAAATCCCGTAAGCAGCTTTTTCACTAATCACAACTTCATCTTGATTGAGTTTAATAGGTTTTCCCTCTTCTTCATTGGCGACTCGATAAAGCGTGCATGAGTGATCTTGATCGTTGCCCTTTATTACTTGAGCATGTGCGGATATGGACATTAAAGCAAGAAGAAGCAGTGAAAGTGCATTTTTCATAATGGCCTCAAAATATAAAGTTAAGCTGGTTAAACATACCAGATTTTTAAATTTTAAATTTAAAGCTTGTAAAATTTATAGGCTGAGCTATCTCCCAAAATCTGGCTGCAAGATTTTTTTAAAAATTAAACGATCAAGTATTTATGAGTAAAATAGCTAGTGGCAAAGATTTTTTATAGTGAATATTTATAAATATCGTTTATAGTATTAAAATCTACAAATAATCGCTCTTAATGGTTCTAAGGATTCTATGCCAGGTATTATTTTTAATTCAGAATTAAATATTACGAATGAATTTAAACAATCATTATACAAAAAAGCAATTTTATCTGCGCTGGCCAATGTCTTACTTTGCCTGCTTTTTTTAGTATCTACCTTCATTACCATTGGTGAAGATGATTCAATTTTAGCGCTTGGAATCGGTTGTATTCTTGTTAATATTGCGCGAGTAATAGTTTTGCGAATTAATGAAAAAAATCAAGTTCAAGCTTTTTTTGAAAATCGTTGGTTAAATATTCTTTTTATTTGTTCTGGTCTAATTTGGGCAAGTTTATTTTTGTATTCATTAATAAGTTACAATTTCTCTCTATCGCCAACAATTATTTTACTCCTCATTGTTGCAGGAATTTCAGGTGACTCCATTAGAGGTCTTTTCAATGAGAAAAAGGTTGTTTGGCTTTTTTTAACTATCACCTTAATTATTCCTTCAGTGGCTCTAGTTTTCAGAGCTGGAGCTATTGAAGAAAGAATTCTTGGTATTTTGACATTTGCCTACGCTTTAAATTTATTCATTAGTTCCAAACAAAATCTGGAAGAGATTATCTCGAAGCTAGCCTCAATGGGTTTTCAGCAAAAAGAAAAAGAAAAAGACTCACTTGAGAATATCTTTAATTCTTTCCCTGGTATTGTGGGTTATATCGAAGGTGATAAAATAGCCATATCAAATAGTGACTGGAAAAAAATTTATGGCGCCCAAGCCTCACTTCATGAAATTGATTTCAAGCTTGGTGAGGTAATTTATAATTTTAAAATTTCAGATAAGACTATTTTTTTAGCAGAAATTGAGCTTGGAGAAGTTTTTAATAACGGTATTTTTCTTGTTAATATGAGAAAAATGCAAAATTCATCAGGCATTATTTTTTCTCTGCTAGAAATAACGTCAACTAAAAAAATTCAACTTGAGATTCAACTTCATAAAGAATTGCTTCAACACAATGCCAGATTAATAGACCTCGGTGAAACAATTGGGGGAATTGCCCATGAGATTAATAATCCGCTAACTGTTTTGGTTGGTAAATTATCTCTCTTAAACAGAACCTTTATTAATAATCCTACCGACTTTGAAAGAATTAATAAGTTTTTTTCAGAAATCAACATATCGGCAGATAGAGTTCAACAAATTGTTAAGCGAATGAAGTCAATCTCGCGACAGTCTGAGAATGATCCTTTTAGTTGGGAGTCCCTTAATTCCATTCTAGAAGTTGTTAATCTCATGACAGTCTCAAAGGCAAAAAATAAAGATATCGATATCACTTTAGTTGGGGCAGATTTGGATAACTTAAGCTTGCATTGCAGACCATCACAACTAGAGCAAGTTATTATTAACTTAGTCAATAATTCCATTGATGCTATTGAAAATAATGAAAATAAATGGATTAAATTAGAAGTCTTAAATCTTGAAAATATAATTAAATTAAGAATTATTGATTCTGGAAAAGGGATAAGTCGAGATATTCAGTCAAGGATGTGGGGGTCTTTCTTCACAACAAAAGAAGTGGGTAAGGGAACTGGACTAGGACTAAGTATATCTAAGCAAATTATCGAATCTCACCATGGAAAAATATACATTGATAATGATTGCCCCAATACTTGCTTTGTTATTGAGTTGATGAAGTTTTTAGATAATAAAGATTTAATATCTACGGCCAATTGAAAACGAAATTTTGGTGAAAGTCATCATGATTAATCTTAGTGCTTGTGCTTAAATTAGCTCTTGCTTTTATCCTTAGTTCGATAGCCTGTGCAAATGTAGATCAACTATACATGGAAAAACATGTGCAATCAGTTAGTGGCATTGAATTTATCATCAGAGGAAATGGTGTTAAGCCTTTTGGCCGACTAACAAACCTCTCACAGTTTTTGGGTAATCAAACTGAAATGGTGAAACTTAAAGAGGGTAAACTTGTTTACAAAGCTGTTTACACTGTTGATCTAAATGGATTTCGCAATAGTCAATCATCACATCTTGCTGGCAAAACAAGCATTTTTTTATTATCGATGGCTCTGTAGCCTTCGGTGAAGGACTTAATGACGATCAGACAATTAGTCATTTAATTAATACTCAAAGTAAAACTTATGAAGCCTATCAAATTGGCTTTCTCGGTCATGGACTTCAGCATAATTGGCTTATGTTAAAAAATAGAAATTTGCCGAAAATTGTGAAGGAAAAAACAGGATCCGCCATTTTAATTTTTCAATTTCAACATATTAGAAGATTGCTTGGAACACTTGATCACTTAGTTTACTCCTCAACTTCACCTCATTTGGTTGAGATTAGTCCAGGTCATTTTGAAGAGAAGGGAGATTTTAAAAATAATGGATCATTTATCCAGAGAATGGCTTCAAGATTTTGTATTCCTTATTTGTTTTGCTCGACCTTAATGTCTAAATTTTATAGTAAACCCAATGAGGAGCAAATTGCACTTGCAGCGAGGTTAATTGATTCTATTGAAAAAATGTATCGGGAGCAGTTTGCTGTTGAAAGTTTTAAAATATTTTGGCTTGGGAGTGATGATGATATGAGAGTTTTTAGAAAATTCTCTAAGATCCAAATGATCAGAAGCACGTACGATAAATTAGACGATGGCCATCCAAGTGCTAAAGGGGCTCAGGAAATTGTTAATTTTCTTTTTACTCAAAAAATAATTTATTAGATTTTAAAATGGCGGGCCCCGTTCTAGAGTAGACGAACCACTCAACTTAGCAAAATCATATCAAATTGAGTGGTGTGCGCCAAGAGTGAATCTTAGGGAGCTGGCCCTCCTTCGGTTTATTCAGGGTAAAACAGAGCGAGATTTGGCAAAACATTTTGGTCGTTCAAAGACCACCATTCACCAGATGTTGGAGAGTATGGTTAAAAACAACTTAAAACACACTGAACTCACAAAGGAGGAACGGGAGAAAGTCAGATCGGCATACAAAAATTAATTTTGATGTGACCGACTATGGCTAAGTTTGTTGATTCCACCTGGAAGTTCCTAAGGCGCGTAAGTGGAAGCCTATGCTTCTTTCAACGAGTAGATGAAAGATCAAAGTTTTGAGATTTTTTTGATCTCAAGCACTTTGAGGATTTATTCAAGTCTTTGCGATTATAAATGGATTGAGGAAAAAGCCAGATGTTGATCTGGCCTTAGATTTAGTATAGATTTCGCTAGCTTTAAAAAATGTGGTTTGTGAGCTTTAGTAGTGGTTTAGACCGCGACAAGGGGCTGAGCTAGAGCAGGTTTCTTTAAATCCTAATCCTTTTAAAGATCTATCATATAAACCTGGGTAAGAGTCAAGTTTCACTTTAGCAATACCGTTGTCGAAAATTTCTACAATATTACCTGGATCATTCCCATCCATGACTCGATCGTTCACACAAGCATTTTCAACACATCTAAATCCTTTTCCTAGTCCTCTTATAGATCTAGCATGTAAACCTATAGCTGGTTTCAAGTCAAATATCACTTTAGCAATACCGTTGTCGAAAATTTCTTTAATATCACCTGGATTATTTGAATCATCTATAACTCGATCGTTGATACAAAATCTATCTTTGCACTCAACGGCTGCTGCAAGCCCCTTTACAGATCTATCATATAAACCCGAATACGAGTCAAGTTTCACTTTTGCGATACCGTTTGAGAAAACCTCAACGACTACTCCAGTATAATTAGATCCATCAATAACTCGTGTACCTTGGCAAATTTTTTCACTTGCAAACACCGAAAATGAACTCATAACAAGAGAGAATAGGATTAGATTCTTCATAATTTTTTCCTTTATTAATGTACTACTTTATTTTAAGTTGGAACTTAAATATTGTTATTAAAATTGATTCTACACAAAATTGAGATAATTCGATTTAAGTTGAAAATTTTACAATTGGCAGTGTATAAAAAGTTAACACTGTTCTGCTGTAGTAACTACTCAGGACTTTGTTGGACTTAAAGGCTTAAAAAAGAGATTCAAGCTCTCACTATGAGAGTAATTATAATGGTTGGGACTAGCCTGAAATTACATGAAATGCCCGTCTTTCAGCTCAAAAAATATAAAAAGCCAAGTTTTTTAAGCTTGGCCCATTGATATTGTAATAAAAGTCTTCGTTTTGAATTTTGTCAGCCGTTGGCTTTTTTAGAGGTTTAGAGTGAGCCCCTTTGTCTAGTCACAGAAGCAAGATGACTTTGTATACAAATATTTTCTTCCATCATTTCCTGAAAGACAATTTGATCCGATTTCAGAGCAGATAAAATCTTCTTTATGATCTTTAGAGTTAATCCGTCATTAAGCTAATCAAAAAATCATCTCTTCGTTGCAGAATTCGTCAGTTTTCATTTTCACTTAATATCCTGATTATCCGGCCCAGCGTT
>CANFNL010000116.1 GCA_947448205.1 Bacteriovoracaceae bacterium | reverse complement strand
TGCGAATTATGGATGCTTTGCAAAAGCCAACTAGTAAAATTAAAATTGGTATATCCTTCAAAGACTTACCAAGGAAAACTGAAGAGGAGCTCTACATAAAAATTTCCACAGAAGCTCGCGGTGAAGAGATGAAGAAGAAGTTCGACATAATATTGGCAAAAAAATCAGATCCTACTTAAATCTATTTAATTTCAATAGTATAAATCATTGTTTTACCTACATAGAATTTTCATACCGGGTCTATTTAATTGACGATGCTAGGCTTTAAGAGTAGTTTTTTTTCACATATGGAAAACAATAAAGTAGATTCTACAAGAGAAGCAAAGATGGTTAAATCCCCTTTTAGTGAAAGTAAAATCATTGAGCGCGCCAACCTTTTACGCGACAATGACTTATACTTTTTTTTTAGAGCAATTGAAGAAACTGAAGCCTCAACCGTTACCGTAAAAGGTAAAAAACAAATAATGATAGGTTCCAATAATTATTTGGGACTTACCCATCATCCAGTTGTTAAAGAAGCTGCCATCAAAGCTATTGAAAAATATGGAACTGGTTGTACCGGTTCGCGATTTTTGAACGGTAATTTAAATATCCATGAAGAATTAGATGAAAAACTCGCAGACTACTTAGGTCATGAAAAAGCCATTGTTTTCTCAACTGGTATGCAGGCAAATCTTGGGGCTTTATCCGCACTTTGCGGTCCAAAAGATCTAATGCTTTTTGATTCGGAAAACCACGCATCTATAATTGACTCTTCCAGACTTTCTCTTGGAACAACTTTTAAATATAAGCACAATGACATGTCTTCACTTGAAGAACTACTAGAAAGTAACGTTTCACGCTTTAATCGCGTGATCATCGTAGCTGACGGTGTTTTCTCAATGACTGGTGATATCATGAAGCTTCCAGAAGTTGTGGCCTTGGCTAAAAAATACGGAGCTTATGTTTATGTAGACGATGCTCATGGAATTGGTGTCATGGGGGCCCAGGGGCGGGGAACAATGAACCATTTTGAATTAACTAAAGATGTTGATTTCAATATGGGAACATTTTCAAAATCATTTGCATCAATTGGTGGGGTTATCTCAGGCTCAAAAGATGCCATAGATTATGTACGCCACTCTGCTCGATCTTTTATGTTTTCTGCTTCAATGCCACCAGCGGCCGTCGCCACTGTTTCTGCTTGTATTGATGTTGTCACTAGCGATGATTCAATTCTGACCAATCTTTGGGAAAACGTTGCCATGATGAGAAATGGATTCAAAGAGCTAGGTTTTTATACTTATGGTTCTCAAACTCCTATTATCCCAATTTTTATTGGCGATGATATGAAAGCCTTGCAAATGACAAAGTTTCTTGAAGCTCATGGCGTATTCTGTACACCTGTTCTGCCTCCAGCTGTTCCTAAAGGGGAAGCACTCATTCGAACTAGCTATATGGCGTCTCATAATAAGGCCGATCTTGCCACTGTATTAGAAGTCTTTGCAGAGGCAAAAAAAGTTTTTGAAATCCCTTCTTCAATTCATTAATCTACGTTAAGATCTCCAAAAATTATTTGGAGATCTTTGCTTATGTCTAATAACTTAAATATTCGCGAAATTAATTTAGCTTATAAAAAAGATTTAAAAGAATTTATCGATCTTCCGTGGTCTATCTACAAAGATGATCCTCATTGGGTGCCACCTTTAAAAATGGCCGTCAAAGATCTGCTCAATATAAATAAACACCCCTTCTATCAAACAGCAACAGTAAAAGCCTGGATTGTCGAAAAAGATAAAACTGTTGTTGGAAGAATTATGTCTATAAATAATCACGCTTATAATAAATATCAAAATTCTAAAGTTGGATTTTTTGGTTTTTACGAGGCTATCGATGATGCACAAGTGTCGGCACTTCTTTTAAAAACGGTAGAAGATTCATTAAAAAAAGAAGGGATGACTTCTATTCAAGGTCCGATGAATCCTGGAACTAATTATGAGTGTGGTATGTTAGTAGACAAGTATGATGATGCTCCGCAAATCATGATGACTTACAATCCGGCTTACTACAACACTCAATTAACTCATCTAGGCTATGCCAAAACCATGGATCTACTCGCCTATAATGTCGATGCTAATTTCACTATGCCTAAAATTATTATGGATATTGCAGAGAGAACTGAAAAAAAATCCAAAGTTACTTTTAGAACTCTCAATCTAAAAAAATGGAATTCAGAATTAGATATCATGTTTGCAATTTATAATTCTGCATGGGAAGCCAATTGGGGATTTGTCCCCATGACCAAAGATGAGTTTTACCATACTGCCAAAGATTTAAAATCAATTGTCGATCCAAGCCTCGTGCATTTTGCCTTGGTCGAAGGAGTTGAAGCTGGATTCATTCTCACTCTTCCGGATCTCAATCAAGTTTTTAAGACAATTCCCTCTGGTCACTTATCTCCTTCAGCGCTCTATAAAATTCTCACTGCCAAAAAACGCATGAATCGAGTACGAGTCATTACCATGGGAATAAAAAAAGAATTTCGAAAAATGGGATTAGAAACTCTCCTCTATAAGCATAACCATATCGCTATCAAGAAAAATCCACTCATAAAAAATATTGAAATGAGCTGGATTCTTGAAAGCAATTTAGAAATGAATAAGCCTCTTATTAGAATGGGTGGAGAAGCTTATAAGCGCTACCGCATCTATGAAAAAGGTCTTTAGAAATAAATGAAAATCTTAATAACAGGTGCTAATGGATTTGTTGGCAGTCATCTTTCAAAAAAACTTTTACAAGAAGGTCACACAGTCTTCGGACTTGTACGGACACCTTCAAAAATACTTTTGCCCCATGCTAATTTTTATTTAATAAAAGGTGATTTATCCACAGACAATTTATCTTGGGCAAAAGCTCTTCCAGACGATCTGGATGGCTGCATCCATACTGCGGGATTAGTTCACTCTTATAATCGAGATGACTTCTTTAGAGTAAATACTGAAGGCACTAAAGTGCTCATTTTAAAACTGAAAGAACTTTATCCACTAAAATTCAAATTTTTACTAATATCTTCTTTAGCGGCAGCAGGCCCGGTTGCCTTAGGTGAAAAAAAAGATGAAGAACAAATTGATTTTCCAGTAAGTGAATATGGAAGATCAAAAAAAGAATCTGAAAATTACCTAAAAAATTTGGCCCCAACATCTTGGCAGACTTCTATCATTAGGCCTCCGATGATAATAGGCCCTGGAGATATGGCCGTTTTAGATATTTTCAAAATGGTAAAATCCCGAATCATTATACTTCCAGGAATGAATTCAAAATTAAAAGAATATAGCTTCGTGTGTGTCTTTGATCTTTTAGAGACGATAACAAAACTCTTAGTCTGTGAAGAATCAATGCTGCTTTATAGTGCCTTTCCAAAAACAATTCAGTTTAAAGAACTAATAGAAGAAATTAGAAAGCAGTTGAAAATCACTTGGCTTATTTATCTACCCATTCCACTGTTTATTGTTAAAATTATCAGCTTGCTCTTATCGATGATCTTTAAAATCAAAAAACACGATCTTCGCCTCACTCCTGATAAAATTTCTGAGCTAGCACCAATGGCCTGGACTTGTGACAGCACACGCTCAGAGACCAGACTCGGTCAAATTTATCAATATAATCTGAATGTTACGGTCAGTAATACTCTAAAAGATTACCGCGAACGGGGATGGATTTAATCATCTCTTTATTAGATAGCTAAACCCGATTAAATCTATTGTATATTCTGATTAATATCAGTTAATTTGCCACATATTTTATCAAGATAGGAACTTCATATGAAATTAAGCACAATACTCACTGCCATTGTCTTTACTGCAGTCACACTCAAAACTTGTTTTGCCGAAAACTTAACCGAATTATTTACTCCTGAACAAAACACCACAATTCTTCGTACTATCGATAATGTCTGTGGGGATACTTGGTGTGAAGGTGATTATAATTTTAAATTTATTACTTTTTCTTGTGAAAAAGAAATGAGCACTTGCCACCTCAACTTCAGATTTATTAAATCTGAAAACGACGAGGATCAAATTCTCTCTCCTATCCAAGTTTGTCATTTTAAAAATATTAAAAGTTATGATCAAGTTATGGAAGGTCATCACTCACTAAATGGTGATTTTTTAGATCGAATTTCAGATTGCATTAGCAACAAAGAAAGCAGTGTAAAATTCTAATTTTTTAAAAAAATTTTAATTAATGAATTTCTTTTGGTCCACTAACTGTTTTAAAAACATAATCCCATAAAGGAGAACTCACACCATACTTACTTTGCTCACCCGAGTAGTGGTGTTGCAAATGATATTTGCGTAAGTATTTACCCAATCGAGAAGTCATCGCAAAATGATGAGTGGCATAGTGAATATAATCATAACAGAGATAGCCAATTAAAAAATTGGCCATGATAACTTCAATATAAGCTGCAGGAAAAATCGCCTCAAAGATTCCCCATAAGATTGAGACAATTAAAATGGCAGGCACCGGAGGCATTACCAATCGAGTAGGATCCTGGGGATCATCGTGGTGAAGTCCATGAAAAAGAAAAACAAAATATTTCCCAGCTCGACTTTTAGCATTCCAATGAAACACATAACGGTGAAGCAAATATTCCGTAATCGTCCAAAGTAATATTCCAAAAACAAAAAGTACTGCAAACTCTTTTGCCCCTAAATTTTTAATGGCGTATCCTCGATAAAATAAAAAACAAATTACTGGTACCCATAAAATCAAAGGGACGATGGGATGAACATGTGTAAAGGATTCAAGAATGGAATTTTTAAAAATGCGTATGGATTTGCCATTATTTTTTTTCATAGAATTCTCTGGATAAATTAATATGTTGTTTTGTTATAACAAAATGCTCGTGTTGTGAATTAAACAATACCTTCTTAGCATTTATTTGTTTATTACAAAAAATAATTTAAGAGTAGTTGAACTTTTCCTTTGTGTATAACTTTTGCCCCTAGGAGCATTTCCAGCTACTTGCAAAAATGATCCTATGAGTGTTAGAAAATAGTAATGAATTGTAAGAAAAAAGAACTATAAAAAAACCAATATGCACCATAGAATTTTATCCATAGAGACAAACGGATTACACGAAGATAGTCGACGTCTAAAAATGGATTTTGAAGCGTCGATTTTTTTTACTTACTACCACCTTCTGAACTTGCAAGCTCCCCACTCATCTTCTCCCATAACTCACGAGCCACAGGTCCCATAGCTTTTTGCTTGTCGTGAACTAACAATATTTCCATCGTCCGCTCTTTTATAAGTGGAGTTTTGATAGGCAATAAAGTCTTTTTAGCAAGCTCGCTCTTAACCATCTCCAAAGGCAGACTTCCCCAACCTAGACCCTGCAAAATCATTTCTTTTTTAAAGGAAATTTCTGTAAGGGTAACACTCTTGCCACCTTCAAGAATTCCCGTTGAAGTTTTTTTTATTTTTCTTGAAGAGTCGGCCAAAATAATTTGATTATGTTCTCGAAGCAGGTTGTCTGTTACTTTTTTTCCTTTAAGCAGATCTTTATGCATAACGGGAATCATTAATGATTTGGTTAAATGAAGTGCCTCCACGTCCCATTTACCCTCTTGTAAAGGTGTAATAGCAAAGTCCACCTCACCATCAATTAAGCGCTCGAGTGTGCCATTTAAGACTTCAAACGATAGTTGCAACTTGGTATTGGGGTGGTGACTAAAAAAACGTTTAAGGAACTTCAAAATGAGGGACACGGGACTGATGGCATCGATGCTTATTTTAAGTTCGAGCTCCTCTCCTCTGGTCATTTGCTTGGCGGTTATTTCAAGTTCTCGAAATTCTTTTAAGACAACTCTAGCCTTTTCAAAAAAAAGACGCCCTTCATTGGTTAAACTAGGGCGGTACTCATTGCGAGAAAAAAGTGAAATTTGATATTCTTCTTCAAGTTTTTTTATCGCCATGCTTATAGAAGGCTGGCTTTTATGGAGATGATTGGCCGCAGCTTTAAAACTTCCATATTGAACAATGGCCTCGATGGTGAGAATCTGCTCTAAAGTCACAACAACCTCCAAGGGTTAAGCTGAAAAATCTCTATCAATTTAACTTATCAAGTTGATAGATTAATTATAATTTGTTTTTATAGAAACCTAAGATATTATTTTTTACAACCAAAAATTTTGTTGAACCTATAATCCGGAGGATATTTATGATTAAAAGACTACTCATTGCTCTCATCACTCTTAGCTCAGCAAGTGCTTTTGCTGCTGCTGCTCCTGCACCTGCAAAAATCGAGGTGGATCCAGCTGCATCTAAATTAGTTTACTTGGCAAAAAAAGTTACTGGTGAGCACACTGGCGAAGTAAAGCTGGCAAACGGATTTTTAAATTTTGATAAAGCAGGACTTAAAGGTGGAGAGTTTGAAATTGATATGACATCAATTACCAACACTGATATCACCGACAAAGAATACCACACAAAATTTATTAATCACATTATCAGCGATGACTTTTTTGGAACTGAGAAATTCAAAACTGCTAAGGTTGTTATTAAATCTGTAAAAAAAGAAAAGGCTGCTGATACTTACAAAGTGACTGCTGACCTTACAATTAAAGGCAAAACTGCTCCAGTGAGTTTCGTTGCGTTAGCAACAAAAGAGAAAGCAACTGCTAAAGTAATTTTCGATAGAACAAAATATGACATTAAGTACGGATCTGGAAAATTCTTTCAAGGCCTTGGTGACAAAATGATCATGGATGATGTTCAATTAGATGTGACATTAACTGCTAAAAAATAATTTAAAATAAGGAGAGATCATGGCCGATATCGCAAAACTCATAAGAACAATTCCTCACTATCCCAAAGAAGGAATTATGTTTCGCGATATCACCACTCTTCTAAAAGACCCCCAAGGTTTTAAAGAGACCATCGATCTGCTTATAGCTAAATATAAAGATTCACGATTTGATTATATTGCTGGTATTGAAGCCAGAGGATTTATTCTTGGCTCTGCTTTAGCCTATGCTCTAGGAAAAGGATTTATTCCAGTTAGAAAAAAAGGAAAACTTCCTGGTAAAACGGTCACTCAAAGTTACAATCTTGAGTACGGATCAGACACCATTGAAATTCACGACGACGCAATTGAAGCTGGTAGCAGAGTTCTTTTAATAGATGATCTGATAGCTACTGGCGGAACTGCTATAGGGGCCATCACCCTCATTGAAAAAGTTGGTGGCGTTATTTTTGAAACTGCCTTCGTTGTCGATCTTCCAGAACTTGGTGGTGCCAAAAAAATTCAAGACCTCGGTCACAAAGTTTTTGCTCTTTGCGAGTTTTCAGGTCACTAGTTAAATTCTTAAATCCAATTAATTTTTTTAAGGTATTTCTTTACATGGGACGCGGCCAATTGAGGTTCGTGATGCGGAAGTTTAGTTGGTTTTTCAAAGGTGACAGTATTATTTTTCATCGTTAAGCTCTCAGAAAATCGCTCCATGCCATCCTCGCCTACCACAAGATCATCTAAGCCGGTTATAAGATGAATGGTTTGATTTTCTACTTCAAAAATGTGTTTCTCTTCTTTAATCCAAGGAAAAACATTATCAGGCTTTAATTCAGGCGAGACGAGTTGTTCACGAATCTTTAAAGTGCTTTTATAAAATGGAGTATCAAATAAATGCACAACATTTTTAGGGGCCATACCTAAGCCAACTGCAATTGCGACTTTTTTAAAGTTTGAAAACTCTGGCATCATCATAGCTTTAATTGAAAGCATTGCCCCTAATGAATGGCCAGAGAATACTATTTTTAGCTGATCAGCATTCAAGAGATGATTAGCAAAAGGAAATTCTTGGTTGAATGACTCCTTTAATTTTAGATAGGCAGAAAAAAATAATTCGTGTGCATGATTTTTAAAATAGTCAAAATCATTAACTTCCGAAAAATTCCCTAAATAATGTCCTGGCAAATCAAAGAGAATGCAACTTACACCTACTTCAGTTAGACGAATAGGCCAGTTTAAAATAGAACTTTTGTCGCTGGTATAGCCATGAGTAAAAAGCGCAAAGGTAGGCATTGGGGCACTGACTTCATCTGCTGTAATCTCAGGAAGAAAGACCAGAGCATTGGTTTTTTGATTTTGATAATCGAGGGTTGCTTTAATTATTTTCATTTAAGCAAGATTACTAAATTTGTTTGAAATTTACAGCTTTTTGAATAAATAACCCCAAGGAATATGCGCTTAATTTTGAAGAATAATTTATGTCTTTTTAAGGAATAACCCAGAAATAAATTGACTAAATAACTTACTTACATTAATTTTTAGATTCCAAAAAATGGTTGCGCCCAGGTAGCTCAGTCGGTAGAGCAAGGGACTGAAAATCCCTGTGTCGGCGGTTCGATTCCGTCCCTGGGCACCATCTTTTGAATTTAAAAAACCTCGTTTAACCCACGAGGTTTTTTTTTGTCTTTTTTCAGGTAATTAGCTCATAATTCTGCACTAAAAAATTCTGACTGGCTTAAAAATATTACCTCAAATTATGATTCAGGCCTAAAACAGGCCTATTCGATTTCATTTGTACAACATTGTCATCCATTGCTGCCGAGAATGAAACAATGTTAATGGCACTCGCAAGGTGATCTGCCGAAAGATGTGCATACCTCATCGTCATTTCAATTTTTTACGTGTCCTAAAATCTTTTGAAGATCATAGAGACTTCCTCCACTCATCATCTTTAAGAAAGCAAGCAGTTTCTAAATACTATTTTCCCTTTCCTCGTAAAGAGTAAAAAGTTTAGCTGCTTTGCCCGCCAAACCTCGCACTTGGTAGTGACTCACTTAATTTCACTCTCTGGAAGTTTTTTTCTGTGAACTACTC
>CANFNL010000115.1 GCA_947448205.1 Bacteriovoracaceae bacterium | reverse complement strand
AGTAATGACTCTTGAGCTTTTAACATCTCAATTACAAAAGCAGCTCCCCAGCTAAATGGCGCTTCTGAACGATAAAAAGGTCCACGAAATGGAGGATAATTACTATTAGATAAATAAATTTCTCCAACCATCTGATCTCTCAAAATAATTTGTTCAATATTTTTCTTAATTCTTGCTGCTTCTTGAAAATCCCCCTGCTTAAACGCAACTAAGGAGCTGTAGGCCATAAGCCATGACCAAGATAAGTTACCGTGGTATTCATTTAGACCGGCCATCCTCACATGAAATGCAAGTGACTTCAAAGGATAGCTTGGATAAGTCGCAAAACCAGGAAAATTAAATTGATTCCATAAAAGATGTTGCTTAAGTCGTTCATAAAGCAAATCCGTCATCGGCATTAATTTTTTATCAATGGCCCAAAGTATTCCATCTAGTGAAATTTGTGGCGAACCTAGTACTGAAAAATAGAGCCCAGTATTTAAATCGTAAAAAGTTTCATGAATTTTTTGAGTTAAAAGGCTAATCTCATCCAGGCTTTGGAATTGAAATAATTTAGTTACATCAAGATACAAAAGATTAGTAAAAAATGTTTTCCCTTGACGATTTGAGCTGTCTTGCCAATCAGCGAAGGCTCCTTGATAGATTAGTCCATCTTCAAAAAAAGCATCATAATATTTATAGAGTTCCAAGAAGGCATTCTGGTTATAATTCCACCACTCTATATCATTAGTAGTTTGATAATATTCATAGGAAGCTTTTAAAACTAAAAGATTGGCGTCTATAGTTGAAAATTTTCCCGACGCTTTAAAAAAGGGTTTAATATTCTTCTTCATTTTAAAATGAATACTAGTGCCTAAAGTCTGATTTACACTGCCTAAAATGACCCTTTTGATAGGATGAATTGAATCAGCATAAATTGGAATTAGCCCATCACTTCTGCGATTATTTATTAAATAACTTAGCTGATTTTTAACTAATGAATATTTTTTTAACGTCAATAATGCAGGCACAGAAAAACAAAAGTCTCTAGTCCATAGACTACCAAACTGATTACCACCCGCTGCTAAAAATTCTCCACGGGGAAGACTTACAATATTTTTCTCTAAGGATTGTTGGGCAATATCTATAAGACTTGACGCTTGAGCATTCATAAAGTTAAAAATAAAAAAACAAATTAATAAAAATAATTTCATTATCATCCCCGAGAATTTCAAATTATTCTACTTTTAATCACAAAAGATATTTAAAACAAACAAAATATCATATAAAAAAATTTGCAAATAATTACCATACTTTATCGGTGGTGATGAATCGCAAATAAAGATTGTTTCTCATGAACTCATTTTGAAAAGATTGATTGCTTATTTTTTGACAAATCACTCTTGAATTTAGATACTTATGAGCTAACAAACTTAAATAAGGATAATCTTATGATTCAACCAATAGAAAAAAATGCGCTTAATCGCGTACCTCATATCATTTTGTTGTATTGGATTATTAAAATCGCTTCCACTACCCTGGGTGAAACCGGTGCCGATATGTTTTCGATGACTTTCAATATTGGTTATGGAAATACTATTCTCATATTCATGACACTTTTTTTTATTTCCCTAGCTGTAAAATTAAAACTTAAGCGTTATGAGTCCATAAGTTATTGGGTACTATTTACGATGACGGCGATAGTTGGCACCGCAATTTCAGATTATATTGATCGCACTTTAAAATTGGGATACGCAACAGGTTCAGGATTACTCTTAGCACTTCTGGCGGTTGTTTTAGTGGTTTGGTTTTTTGTAGAGAAATCAATCGATGTCGAGAATATTACAAGAACAAGAGCTGAACTTTTTTATTGGCTTGCTTTTTTAGTTGCCAATACACTCGGTACAGCAGCTGGAGATTATTTATCTGATAATCTTGGCTGGGGATTTATGCTGAGTGCAGCAATTATTGCTGGGGTTTTGATTGTTACAGCTCTTCTTCATTATTTTACTAAAGTCTCTGGCATTTTACTTTTTTGGGTTGCATTTATTTTAACTCGCCCTTTTGGAGCAACTTTTGGTGATCTATTAACCAAGTCAAGCGACAAGGGGGGATTAAACCTAGGCACTATTGGTTCATCAATCTTTTTTGCAACCATTTTGATCTTAGCGCTTTTGCGAGAGATTCAAATAGAAAAGCGCCTACATAAAACTTAAAAAATTATGTGATTAGACAATACTCAAAAAAACTAAAGTAAAATGATAAATGAGCGATAAGAATAGTATGAACAAATAAATTATTATTATTATAGGTTAATTATGAGCTTTTCAACAATTTCCATTGTTTTATTAACATCGCTCGTAAATTTCAAAATGGCTTATGCCAAGACATGTGATAAAATACTTCAACCTCAAGATTATTTAGTTTGTAGTGGTAGTGATATAACCTATTACGGAAGTGATTTCCAAGGTCCAGCCTGCGCCGTAGGAAACGTAGAAGTAACTCAATTCGCACTTGATTCTAGATATTCAAAAAATTGTCAGTCTTGGACAATCGGCGGGAATTATAAGCAAGGAACAGGTAGTGCAGACGGCAATATATCTGTTGGAGGAAACGTCAATTTAGGTTCTGTGAGAGTTTCTGGAGAACTTCAATATGGAGGCAATCTCTCATTAGCTGTGTCTAATGTTCTAGGGGGACTCAAGCCAGTAAATAAGGAAATCCCAAAAGGAGCAGCTGCAAATGCATGGAAATTTTTTGAGGATCAATCAAAAACTATGGCAGACAAAAAAGCCACATCTAAACCTCAAACATTTAACAAAATACTGACTTTATCTAATCAGGGCATAAATCAAGTTTTTGAAATAAAAGCAAAGGATCTTCAAAGCACAAAAGTAATCAAAATAGACGGCACCTGTGCCACTCCATTGATAATAAATATTATAGGAGAGAGTGCCATTATTTCCGAAACTGATATTCAGATTTCCAAAAGTCTTGAATCTTGCATGGGCAACATCTTTTTTAACTTTCCTCACGCTAAATCAATCGTAATCAAAAAAAGTGGTGCTGGAAAGATTGGTATCCCTGGAACTATTCTAGCTCCACAAGCAAACTTAGACTTTAGTGATGACTTAGTCACAGGTGGAGTTTTCGCTCGAAATATTACCGGGAGTGGGCAAGTTAATTACTCAAAACCAGCTTGGCCAGCAGATCAGTCTAGTCCAATCCAAAGCACTTCTTATGAATCAAGCAAAGGTATTGCAAAATAAATATTCTTCTAAAAATAGTTTAGCTAATTTTTTTAATTTGTGATTTCTCTTTGGTTAAAAGAGTTATTCTCTCTGCTATTTGAGATAGTGGTTCAATGTATTCGGCACCACCATTGGCTATCGCCTCTTTAGGCATTCCAAAAACAACCGAACTATATTCATCTTGAGCAATCGTGCGAACCCCTGATTTTCGAAGCTCCAACATTCCTTTGGCGCCATCTTTTCCCATGCCTGTAAGAATTACAGCGATTGTGTGTGTATAGAGATTTCTAGCAACTGAAAAAAAGAGATAATCGACAGAAGGCTTAAATCGATTGACAGGCTCATCCTCGGTGATTTCCACAAAAGTTTTTCCATTTTTATGAATCAGTCTCATTTGCTTTCCGCCTGGAGCAATGAGAATTCTATTAGCGATAACTTCGTCGTCATGTTCTGCTTCTTTTACATCAAAAGCGCAAAGATCATTCATCCTACTAGCAAAAGCTGCTGAAAATACCGCTGGAATATGCTGAACAATAAGCATGGGAGGAATTTTATTTGGAAGTGCAGTAATAATTTCACGAATGGCTTCAGTTCCCCCAGTTGATGAACCTAAAACAATCAGAGAATTCACATCACAGGCCATATTAACTTGAGTAGGTCTACTCTTTTTATTACGAGAGGCTTTAGAAATATTAGCTTGAGCAGCAGTTTTGACTTTATCCAAAATTAGCGGTGTAACATTTTCTAACTCAGACATTTCTGGCTTTTGAATATAATCAACAGCTCCATTTTCCAAAGCTTCTAAAACCAGCGGACCTTCTGCCATACTAATTGAAGATATCATGACAGTTGGAATATGGTACTTAGGAGAAATTATTTTAAGTAAAGTGACACCATCCATCTCAGGCATGTGAATATCCATAGTGATAACGTCTGGCTTATGTTTTATAATAAGTGCTTCTACTTCTGAAGGCTTTTCTGCCATTGCACAAACTTCAAATAACGGATCACTTGAAAAAATTTTCGAAAGTATATTCCGAATTGTTTTTGAATCATCCACAATTAGGATTTTATATCTACGAGGAAATATATTCGTCACCTTAAGCTCAGAAGCATCTTGTTGAATTTCATTCTTAGAAACAACGCCATCAATGCTAACTCTCACTTTGCCTAATGCTGGAAGAAAGATAACCTGAGTGGCAAATTCTTTTTCAATTTTTTTGATCTGCAATATTTTTTTTGCAAGATAGAATTCTCCTAAAATTTTCAATGAAGATTTATGACCTATCATTTTTATTTCAGCTTGAAATATATGATCTATTGATACGAAGCCAAGAAAATCTATAAACATTAACTCTAAGGTTTTTTTATTAACTTCTTCTTTTTTAAGCGAAAAGCCGAAGCATTTTGCGTTATTTAAATGAAAAGATACAAAAACATCTCCAATTGAAAGATCAAACAGATACTCTCCGCCCATTTCTGTTTTTATAATTTCTCTAAATTCTATTCTCTTCATAAAGACCCAAAAATTATTTCATACTTAAATAGCGACAAGACATATAGGCAAAGCTTGTTGCTGGTACTACGTCAGTTGACTGAGACATAAGTGTATGGCTCCTATTAGCCGCATCTCCCAGGTCCTCTAACAATAATTGAGTTCCACGCCAATTCCCTACTTCTTTAGCTGCATGACTAGAAATACTTCCATAAGCTAAAATAGAGCAAGGTTGATTTTGAAAACGTTTGTTCATTTTGGCAAAATATGTTTTAAAATCAGCGAAGTAAATTTTATTTGGCTCCATCTTCATATCGTCGCTGACCATATAAAGGAGTTGCTGTTTAAATTCTACCACATTTTCTTTTGTAAAGGCTTCTAGGATTTCTCCGTGCCCTTCAAAGAAAACAATAGTACTAGGTTGTGAGGAATCCAAATTTTTAAAAAATGCCTTAATCAAAGGTAAATCGGGAATAGAGGCTAACATGACTCTTACTTTATTTTCTGGTTTTGAAATAACAAATTGCTTTTGAGTTTCTTTATCAATTGAAGAAATGGAAGACTTACGGTTCGTGTCTTGGGCAACTGTGCGAAGCTTAGTCCTAATCTCTTCTCCCCGTTCCTCAAGGTTTGATAAAGCAGGCTTTTCAATATAATCAAAAGCTCCGAGTTTTAAAGCCTTCATTGCGATATCAGAATCAGCTCGAGAAGCTGAAGAAATAATGATTACTGGAGGATGATTTTTGCTATAATTTTTTTCTAAATAACTAATTCCATCCATTTCTGGCATATGAATATCCAAAGTCATTAAATCAACTTTATGAGTTTTGAGCTTCTCCATCGCATCTTTACCATTTATAGCAGTAGCAACAATCTCAAAACCATGATCTTTCGTTAGAACTTTCTTTAATAAAGTCAAAATACTTGGTGAATCATCCACACACATAACTCTGTATATCTCATTGCCTAAAGGCGAATTTGTAGCCATAAATGGTTGAGTTGGCTGGGAACTAACAATATTCGAAGGTGTTGCATGAGCCGTTTTAGCAGTCTTAACAACTTGTGATTTATGAATATAAGCTGAAGGCCCAATAGAATGTAATTCTAATTTTAATCCAGAAAGAGGTTCAGAAATACCAGAAAAATAAATGCCATGCGGATAAAGTCTGGCTATTAAATCTTTGCTTATTTGTTCGATCTGATGAGCTTCAAAATAAATAAAAACATTTCGACAAAAGATAACATCGAATTTTTCATTTTTTGTTGGTTCAGCTATTTTTAAAAGATTGCCAGATTTAAATTCACATTTGGATTTCAAAGAAGACTTTACTTTTGCATACATTGAGATTTCACCGGTACCTTTAGCCCAGTGATTGCCCATAAGATTCATTGGGATTTCTTTTATTTCATTTAACTGATAAACTCCGTTGCTAGCAATTTTAACAGATTCATCATCTATGTCGGTACCTAATATTTTATATGTTAAAGACGGATCGATTTCTTTAAGGTAATATTCAAAAAACATAGCAAGAGAGTAGACTTCATGCCCACGACTACAAGCCGCAGACCAAATTCTTATGCACTTATCTCCACGCTGTTTTGCATGAATAGCTAATTCTGGAAGCATTTTCTTTAAAATTTCAAAATGAGGAAATTCACGAAAGAAGAATGTATGATGAGTTGTAATCAAGCCAACTAAGACGTTTGACTCTTTATCATAATTTTGTTCAATATAGCGAAGATACTCAGTTGCAGATTTTAATCCAAGCTCAAGCATTCTCTTCTTTAAGCGAGTCTCCACCATATAGGCCTGCTTATCACCTAATCTGTTGCCAGAAATTTTATGAACAATAGTTGAAACTTTTTCAATTAATTGAACATAATCTTTATTAATTGTACCGGCGGCTAATTCTGACATGAAGTACTCCGAAATATATTAAAAATAAACTATGCTGCTTTCTTAGTTGGTCTAATAGCTTCAATATCTTTGATATCTAAAACTTTAGCTAGATCCAATAGTACGGTGAGTGAATGCTCTTTTTTATAAACACCATAGATATAATGTGTATTTATTTGGTTTTCGACTTCTGGCATCTCACTTACTTCTTCTGAGGAAAAAGCTAAAACTCGATTAATTGAATCTACAACTACACCAATATTGAGCCCGCCAATATCAACAATAATAACTGCTTCCTCTTTATCTTGTTTTGCTTCAACTTTGAGTTTTTTTCTAAGATCGATAACCGATATAACTTGTCCTCGCAAATTCATAATACCCAAGAAATGGTTTGGTGATTTTGGAATAGGTGTTGTCTCTGGAACAGAAATAACCTCTCTAACCATCAGGAGTGGAATTGCATAATCTTCTCTTCCAAGGCTGAATTCGATAAATCGACTCAACTCTGCGTTTGTTCTTTTAATTTTGCTGATATTATCTTTTTCCATAAAAACTCCTATGCTGCTAATTCTTCATTAAAACTTGATTTCTTCTTTTTCATAGTTCCCGAAAATATTTCGAGTAGATCTAAAATAAATGCTGGTCTACCATCCCCTAAAATTGAGCTTCCCATAAATCCTTTTTGGTTTTTGATTTCGTCACCAAGTTTCTTTATTACGACTTGTTGCTGATGAAGAATATCATCAACAAGTACCGCAAAATTTCTATCATCTGAATGAACAATGATAGCTATTTGTTCACAAGCAGGACGCTCCTTATGCGGTCTTTGGAGTGCCTGACTTATTCTAAACATTGGAATAACTTCACCACGCAATTTTAAACAATCTCCAACTCCATTTACATGATGAACTAAATCTGGAGTCGGCGAAAGGGACTCATAGACTTGCCCTAGCGGAATGATATAACGTTCGTTGCCCACTTGAGTCACCATCGCTTCAATAATGGCTAAAGTTAAAGGAAGAACTACTTTGAAAACTGATCCTCTTCCTAATTCTGTATGGATTTTGACTTCTCCAGAGAGTTTTTCAATATTTGTTTTTACAACATCCATTCCCACACCTCTACCTGAAATTTCTGAAACTTCAGTTTTTGTGGAAAATCCTGGATGAAAAATGAGGTTAACTAAATCTTCATCACTCATAATAGCATTTGCTGAGATGACCTTTTTTTCAATTGCTTTTTCACGAATAATTTTTGGATCGATACCTTTTCCGTCATCGCGAATTTCTATGACTAAGTTATTTCCTTCATGAAAAGCTTTTATTGAAACATTACCGGCTTCACTCTTTCCATTTTTTAAGCGATCTTCAGTACTCTCTAAACCATGATCGACAGCATTTCTAACAATGTGAACAAGCGGGTCTGCCAAATGCTCAAGTACTGTTTTATCAATTTCTGTTTCTTCTCCAATGAGTTCAAGATGAACTTTTTTGTCCAGTGATTTAGAAGTATCGCGAACAATTCTTTGCATTTTTTGCAAAGTTTGCTTCAATGGTATCATTCTCAGACTCATCGAAATTGTTTGAATTTCTTTTGATAATTTTTCTAATTGCGAAAGTGATTTGTGAATAAGTGGATTTTTCACTTCGTTTCTATGTTGATTGAGCACCGTTTGAATAATAACAAGCTCACCTACAACGTTATTGAGCATCTCAACTCGGGCTAAACTAACTCGAATGCTATCGTCTTCGACACCTTTTGGTAGAGCTACTTTTTTTGACTCCATTATTTCAGGGACTTTCTCAACTATTTTTTCTACTAATTTTGGAGCCATTTTTTCTTCTGAAACTTCGGCGACAGGCTTAGCAATTTCCCCTGGAAAAAATGATTGTGTCCGCGATTCTTTTTGCTCATCGCTCATTGCAACTTCTGGTGAGTTTAAATCACTTTGAAAATTTTCTAAAAGGGCAATATCTTCGGCAGAAATTGATTCACTAAAGGACATATCCTCTTCATCATTGCTAGTTAATTTTCCAGATGTTGACTCTGAGGAGAATTCTCCTTTGAGGGCCATATGAATTTTGGCAATGATATCCGTTGAATCAAATCGAGCATCGAGGTCCAAGTTGAGCATTTTTATCATAACACTTACACGGTCGTTACATTCTAAAAGTAATGTTACAACTTGATCTGAGATTTCTATTCGGCCTTCTTTGAGTTGTAGAATAAGATTTTCCATCTCATGTGTGAATTCTGCTACATCT
>CANFNL010000114.1 GCA_947448205.1 Bacteriovoracaceae bacterium | reverse complement strand
TTACTTTGAATGGGTACAAGGTCTTCAATCATTCTTCTGGGATCTAGATGAAGTTAATTCAAAACTTCACTCGATCATGAAAGCTTCTTTTGAAAATGTTTATGTCACTTCAAAAGAGTTTAACTGTAATATGAAGAGTGCCGCTCTTGTAGCAGCAATCCGTAGACTAGAAAAAGCAATGAAATTAAGAGGGCTTTGGCCATCTTAGATACTAAAAAAAAGCCACCTTCGGGTGGCTTCTTTATTGATGGAATGTAATAATTTTTTAATATGATTTTTTTAAAATATTTTTTTTTCGTTTTGAGTCTTCAAGCTGCAGTGTTGAAGCACGAAGTTTCTAATCCCCAATACAAAGAATTTGATTACCTTGAAGTTTGCCAAGCAATGGGCTCTAAAAATACCGTATTAATTACTCCTAAATCCTTAACTGAAATCGAATGTCTTAATAAAAACTACTCTATTATTGATTTTTGTTTAAAAAAATTTCCAATGGAGAAGACTCTCACTCGTGGTTATATCGACTTCCATGCTAAAAAAGCTGTCTGTGAATTAAGCAATAGTGTTATGTTAAGTGTCTCGTGCGATAGCCGTGACTTAGTCTATTGCTTCAAGCCCAAAGAAGGGTGTGAAAAACTTCGAAAAATATATGCTATTGGCTTAGAAGTTGCTCACTATTCAATGCTCGAAAAAAATATTAATTGCTATTATTCTAAACCAATCGGAGAGAGTCTCAATGAAATTTAAAATGCTTTTAGTAATGATAATTTTGTCTTTAACTTTTATGGGTAATGTATTTGCCAATGGCTTCATGGCCGTTGCCAATGTTTCAAAAATTCGTGGCAAGGCTTTTATTAATAAAGAAAAAATCAAAGAAGGCGCAGAAATTGCTTCGGGAATGGTATTAAGTATTCCTAAAAAAGGAGATTTTGTTGAAGTAAAATTTCAAAATGGTCATATTATTCGATTTGTTGGAGCGATCGTAAAAGTTGAAGATATAACTCCAAAAAGCACCCTTTTTAATTTAATCAAAGGAAAAATATTTTCTGCGATAAAGCCACTCACTAGTGGTGAAACATTTATGGTTAAAACTAAAAATGCTTCATTTGAGGTTCGTGGAACAAGATTTTCTATTGAAGAGTTTAAAAAATATTCTTACATCTGTGTGCGTGAAGGAGTTGTTGCTACTAAAACAACCAGGGGGGAAGTAGAAGTTAAAAAGGATGAAGACTTAACAATTACTTCAACAAATGCAGATTTAAAAACTAATCTAGCTTCTCAGAAGATGATTGATCTAAGTAACACTATTTTCAAAGAGATGGGTGCTCTTTAATAAGCATTAGTATTTTTTTCCTAAATATTTTGGGTTGAGCATATTTTGAGCAGAGAAAATTTCTATCAACTGCTCTTTAGTTGCAAGGCCCAATTCCAAAACCACATCACTTACATTTTTTCCAGTTTTTGCACAAATTTTTCCAATTTCATCACATTTTTCATGTCCTAAGATTGGATCAAGGAACGTTACAATCGCAATACTATTCATGACGTTTGCCATGCAGATTTCTGGATTTGTGGTAATGCCATCGATACATTTTTCTCTAAGAGTATAGCAAGCATTGCTTAATAAATTAACGGATTCAAAAAGTGAGGAGGCAATGACTGGCTCCATAACGTTGAGTTGTAATTGTCCTGCTTCTGAAGCCAATGTTATGGTTAGGTCGTTACCAATAACTTTGAAACAAACTTGATTCACTACTTCCGGGATAACTGGATTTACTTTTGCCGGCATAATGCTAGAGCCGGCCTGCAATTCTGGAAGATTAATTTCTTTAAGACCAGCACGAGGCCCTGAAGAAAGCAGGCGAAGGTCGTTACAAATTTTAGATATTTTTACCGCTGATCTTTTTAGTGCGCCAGAGATCATCACATAAGCTCCACAGTCAGAAGTGGCTTCGATTAAATCTTCAGAGAGTACAAAATCATGGCCGGTGATTTCACGTAATTTTTTAATTGCAAGGGGAGCATATTCGATAGGTGTGTTAATTCCAGTTCCAATAGCGGTAGCGCCAAGATTCACTTCTAGTATAAGATTTTTAATTTGTGAGTGGAGTTTTATTTCTTCTTTGATGAGAGTTGAAAAAGCATTGAACTCTTGCCCAAGCGACATTGGAACAGCATCTTGAAGTTGAGTGCGTCCCATTTTAAGAACATTTTTAAATTCCATTGATTTAGATTCAAAGGATTCATTCAAATTTTTAAGAGCTTCAATAAATAAATTTAAATGATCAAAAAGCGCTACACGAAACGCAGTAGGGTAAGCATCATTGGTGGACTGACATTTATTTACATGATCATTTGGGTGAATGATTTCATAAGCTCCTTTAGGCAGATTCATTAACTCCAAAGCTAGATTGGCTATAACTTCATTAGCATTCATATTCACAGATGTACCGGCGCCCCCTTGGAAGACATCTGTCGGAAATTGAGTGAGGCAGCGATTATTATTGATGATTTCATCACATGCAAGAGCAATGACTTCTGCCACTTTTTTATCTATAGTCCCAAGCTCTCCATTTGCTAGAGCACAAGCTTTTTTAGTTTTAGCTAAAGCTTTAACCATTAAAATATTATCGCTTATTTTAGAATGGGAAATTTTAAAATTTTCAATGGCCCGAAGTGTATGGATTCCATAATAAGCATCGGCGGGTATAAGTTTTTTCCCGAGTAGGTCGTGCTCTGTTCTAAAGTCAGTTTTCATAGATGCTCCACTTAAAAAAATACTTTCTCTATTGTCAGAAATTGCACTCGCCCTCGCAAGCCTTTTTTACTATCAAGATCATGGAAATCGGCCTGATATCTTAGAGTTTGAAGACTTATTAGGTCGGAGGTACAAAATGAACATGCGCACGAAAAGTCTTTATCCTTACGCTGGCCAATATTGTCCGGTCGATATCTTTGGTTATGCTTCTAACGGCATACCAGGAATTGAAATTGTGGGGGTCGGAAAACATGCAAGGAATATGAAAGAAAAGTTTATCTATTTATCGCGGGAGAAAAAATTAAAATTTCCCCTCAAAAGATTTGTCCTTTGTGTAGAAGGAGAATTAGAAGGAAAGAAATTCAAAGATGAAGAATACCGTTATTTAGAATTGCCGCTCTTGATGATGCTCTGGAGTTTGACTGGGCATTTGCCATTAAAACAATTGGAAGATTGTTTTGCTTCAGGAAAAATTTCAATAGAGGGTGAAGTATCCGAGTTAAAATTAACCCAAAATGAACAGAAGAATTTAAACGATCTCTTCAAACTTACCGAGGATCAATCGTTAAAAGTTATCGCTCCTAATCACATGGAGGTTTATGAAGATTATTACCATTTGCCTTTTGAGGGCTTAATGGAATCTCTACTTATCTCTGCTAAATAGAATTAGATAGAAAGTGTTCTTAATAGTTCAACATCGCTGATGTCAAATTCATTTTTCTTTCTAAGGCAGTCTTTTAATGGGGCTATCATAACTTTGCCACTTTTAAAAACAGTGGCACTGGCCGTATCCCCTTTGAGAAGTGCTCTCACAGCTTCGTGGCCCATTTGAGAAGCAATCAATCGATCAGTTGGAGTGGGATTTCCTCCACGTTGAATATGACCTAAAATACAAACGTGAGCTTGATGATTGAATTTTTCTTTTAATTCTTTTTGAATGGTATGGCTTAAGCCTTCGACTTCACCTTCAGCAGCAATAAGAATTGAAGATGTTTTTCCGCGCTTGATTCCACGATCAATATCAGCAGCAATTTTACTGTAATCAATAGTCGCTGTTGGCATGATGACGTTTTCTGCTCCAGTACAAATTCCAACTTTAAGAGCAATTGCCGGTGATTTCCTTCCCATTACTTCAACAATAAATGTTCTAGCATGTGAGTTGGCGGTATCGCGAATTTTATCAACCGCATCGACAGCATTTTGAACAGCAGTATCAAATCCAATGGTATAATCAGTTCCATCTATATCGTTATCAATAGTTCCTGGAATTCCAATAACTGGGATTTGGTGTTCTAGGAAAAGTTTCATGGCACCATTAAAAGAGCCATCTCCACCAATAACAATAAGAGCATCTATTTTTTTTCTTTTTAATAAATTAGCTGCCTCTTTTCTACCTTCTTCAGTCATGAACTCTGGACAGCGTGAAGTTTGTAAAATAGTTCCACCGTGTTGAAGAATATTTCCCACAGATGAAACCTGAAGTTGTCGAATATCTCCTTCCAAGAGACCAGCATAGCCTTTTTGAATACCGTAAACTTCTAGGCCTGCACCAATACCAGTACGAACGACAGCGCGAATGGCACAATTCATTCCTGGACTATCTCCACCACTACATAATACTGCTATTTTTTGAATTTCACTCATAAAAAGTCCTATTTAAAAATGCTTGTGCCTTCAAAGTTTGGCGCTTGCTTAATTCCCATTATTTCTAAAACTGTTGGAGCTACATCTCTAAGCCCTAATTCACCAGAGGCAATTTTGAGTTGAATATTTTTTAATCGAGGATCAAAGATACAAAATGGAACAGGAGCTTCAGTATGAGAAGTATGTATGTCTCCATTTTCATAAATCATTTGATCAGAATTTCCGTGATCTGCTGTCACGATCATCGTCACATCTTCCTCAGTACATTTTTTCATTAGCCTAGCAATACAATTATCGAGAGTTTCAATTGCTTTGACTGCCGCTTCAAAATTTCCAGTGTGCCCAACCATGTCGGAGTTGGCAAAATTCACAACATAAAAATTAACAGCGTGGTTGGAGAGTTCTAATTCTAATCGCTCCAAAACAGCATAGGCACTCATTTCTGGCTTTTGATCGTAAGTCACAATTTCTCTATTGGAAGGAATTAAGACTTGCTCTTCATTTGGAAAAGGTTTTTTATCACCACCATTAAAGAAAAAAGTGACGTGGGCATATTTTTCAGTTTCAGCAATTTTAAATTGCTTTAATCCATATTGGGATAAATACTCACAAAGTGTTCCCGGGATTTTTTCTTTATCAAATAATATTGGAAGATCGACATAGTCTTGCACATAAGGAGTCATGCAAAGAAAAAAGCCTGGTCTAACAGCTAAAGGGAATTCGTGGAATTTGGGATCAGCTAATGCCAGGGTGATTTCAATAGCACGATCAGGCCTGTAATTAAAAAACAAAACAGCATCATCACTTTTGATAGATGCCTTTTTATCAAACAGCACCGGAGTGATGAATTCATCAAAATGATTCTCACTATATTCTTTTTTTAAGTATTCCAAAGCAGAAAGCGTCGTTGTAGCTCCGACTCCTATTAAACAATCATAGCAGTCTTTAATTTTATTCCACCTGCGATCGCGATCCATTCCAATTGAGCGGCCTTGCATAGAGGCAAATTTTATTTCAGGTATATTGGATATTTCTTCAACATATTTGTAGCCAATATCTCGAGCAGTATCTCTACCATCCATAAAAGCATGAAGAAAAAGTTCAACACCTTCACTAGATAAAATTTTTATTAATTCTTTTAAGTGGTTTATGTGGGAGTGAACACCACCATCTGACAATAACCCCATCAAGTGTATGCGATTGGAGTGATTTTTAGCATAAACAATAATTTTTTTAAGCTCATCCATTTCTGCGAGTGTTTTCTTTTCAATTGCTTCATTGATTCGAACCAGATCCTGGCGAACAGATTTACCAGCTCCCAAATTCATGTGACCAACTTCAGAATTTCCGGCCACGCCTTTAGGAAGACCAACAATGAGCCCGCCTGCTTCAATAGTAGTCATTGGATAGTTTGCAAAGAGCGAATCGATATTAGGTTTTTTTGCGTGCAAGATAGCATTCTTGTTATCTTTGGGGTTAATTCCAAAGCCATCCAAAATGACTAAGAGGACTCTTTTATTTAAAGCGTGGAGCGATTTCATTTATTTTTACCTTTTGATAGTAATCAGAAAGTATAACTGCGGCAGCAACAGAAACATTTAAACTTTCTACATTGTTTGTCCCTGGGATTTTTATAGTTTCTCCAAGCGAGAGGATTTCTTTGGAAATTCCTGTGGCTTCTTCTCCAAAAAGAATGACTACTTTTTTGTCCCACTTTAATTCATATAAACTTTTTTTAGCATGTGATGAAGTTGTAATGATTTGATAACCATTTTTTTTAAGCAACATAATCATTTTTTTAAAATCTTGGGATTCATAAATTTCCACTGACTCAGCTCCGCCCTCAGATGTTCGAACGGCTGCTGCAGTAGCACCAATTTTTGCATCGGGAAGGATTAAGCCATTAACTCCAAAATGAGCAGCACTTCTCATGATGGCACCAACGTTGTGAGGATTGGAAACATTTTCTAACGCCATCAACAGTGATTGAGCAGGTTTGGTTTGCAGATAGGCTTCAAGAGAGCGCGTTGCACTTTTTCTAATCAGCATACAAACATCTTCGTGGTGAGTCGCTTTGGTTAATTGATCTAATTCCTCACGAGTCACGATATGATAGGCAATTTTCTTTTGGGCACAATACTTAGTTAATGCCGAAAGGGTCTTCAATTTCTCTTTAGTCAAAAATAGCTGAATGATATCTTCAGGGCGTTTTTTAAAAAGCCCTAAACAAGCATTTTCGCCATAGATTTTTGTTTCGGTTTTTGGATTAAACTTTTTACTCATAATACTAGCTATGGTATCAATTTTAACAAGTATGGGTCAAAACAAATGTACGGGCTATTTAGCTCCACTTGATTTCGAATTAGATTTAAAAAAAGAGTTAACTCTTTTAGGCATTGCTATCCTTGAGACGCATGGTCGGTTGTTTTTATGCGAGGGTGAGGCGCAAGATGTGGTATTTGCCCAAGATACTTGGCACGATGTAGAAAAAGTAGAGTACAGCTCTATTTCCAATGCGGCCGAAGCTCTGCGCACTCGTGCTGGTCGCTGGAGTCACTATTCAATTAATAATCACCGACGGGCCGAATTGGTATTAGATAAAATACCCTCTGTAAAAATCAAGCGCTATAATTTTTTGGACCCCATTCCCCAAACCAGTATTGGTGTTTTTTCGTTATTATCTGAATCCCAAATGCTGGTTTCGCCCAAAACGAATTGCCCATTACCTTTTGGTGAAATTCAATTTAACGAAGATAAGATTAATCCTCCTTCAAGAGCATACTTAAAATTATGGGAGCTATTTACTTTATACAATATAAGGCCATTAGCTGGTCAGCGTGTAATAGATGTGGGCAGCTGTCCTGGTGGTTGGACCTGGGTTTTGCAAACGGTAGGATGCCACGTCGTAAGTGTGGATAAAGCTCCGCTTGATCCCAAAATAGCAGCCCTTCCCAATATTGAATTTTTAAAAGAAAGTGCATTTGGATTAAGACCTCAGCATATTGGAAAACTGGATTGGTTTTTTTCCGATATTATTTGTTACCCTGATAAACTTTTAGAATTGGTCACGCGTTTTCGCGACTCAGGCTTAGTAGATAATTTTGCTTGCACGATAAAGTTTCAGGCTCCCACCGATTTCGAAACAATGTTTAAGTTAAAAGCCATTCCGGGTTCGCGCATTGTTCATCTCTCTTGTAATAAGCACGAAGTCACGTGGATAAACCTAAAAAATAATTCATGAGTCTCTATTCTATTTTAAATAATAATTTCCCTAGTCATCAAAATGCAATTCGTCTCTTTCATGGAAGAGGGGGAAAGACGGCAGAGTTGGAACATATTGTAGTCGATTATTATTTTCCAACTCTATTTGTTACCCTTTATAAAGAAACTTCAGAAGAGCTCTTATTAGAGTTAAGACATTTACCGATAGAAAATATTCTCGTTCAAAAAAGATTCCTCACTCGTCCAGAACTTTATGCCCTTAAAGGTATGATCCCGACAGAGGCGAATGCGCTAGAAGATTCATTAAAGTTTCAATTAACTTTTGGAGTCTCTCAAAATATTGGATTTTTTCTCGATATGGCCACTGGTCGATCGTGGCTTAAGGAGCACTCAAAAAATAAAAAAGTACTAAATCTTTTTTCTTATACATGCTCTCTTTCTGTTGCTGCCCTCACCGGTGGTGCCGAAGAGGTCATCAATGTTGATATGAGTAAAGCGGCCCTTAATGTGGGCAGAGACAATCATAGACTTAATAATATCGACTTAAAAAAAGTAAAGTTTTTCTCGTATGATATAATGAATTCCTGGAATAATATTAAGCGAGCTGGTCCTTACGATATTATTATTATCGATCCACCAACTAATCAGGGCGACAGCTTCAAGGTGGAAAGAGATTACTATAAGATTGTAAAGCGCTTAGATGCGATGACAAATCCCGGCGCAATTATCTTGGCTTGCTTAAATGCGCCTAAGCTTCAAAGCCAATTTTTAGTAGATCTATTTAAAGAACACGCACTAGAGTTTTCACAAGTTGGCAAAATTGATTCTGCTTTTCAAGCGATGGAGTCAAACCCTGAGGAGGGTTTGAAGATCGTATTATTTCAGAAATTAGCCTAGGAATATTTTTAAATAGAGTCCAAAGATTGACGTGAGCATGAGTGCAAAGCCCCACATGAGAGCAGAATAGAGCCGATCAAATTTTTTATTAACACTTTCGAATTTTTTATCAACACCTTCAAATTTCTTATCAACCTCATCAAAGCGTTGGTCTATTTTTTTAAACTCTTCTCTAAATTCCACATCCATATGATGAAAATGATTTGTTTGAGCTTTTAGAGTAAGTATGAGCATGTCTTCAGTGGTGACTTGTTCTTTATCCATTTTTGATAAAATATCTTGGCTTTTTTTATTAAGCCAATGATCAAATAATTGATTTTCAAACACAACGCCTCTCATGAGACCTCCCTCATTATTAAAGGAAGTATATCATAGCGCTAGAGCAATGAAAAAAGATGTTTCATGGGATTAAATCATTGAATTCATAAACTCAGAGTTTTGTCCTTTTTAAATTCTGAGCAGGCAGCTTTATTGTGAGACATCGAGGTTCAAAATCACAATTCAGACATGACATTACCGCGCTAAATTGACCGGTTAGGTACCAAGCGACTTTGTCCTAATCGGTCTATGCTGCTTTTTTTTGAATCTGATC
>CANFNL010000113.1 GCA_947448205.1 Bacteriovoracaceae bacterium | reverse complement strand
GATAACGAATGTAGTTTTCCCCTAAGTATCCATCAAACATTGCTTTTTTATTAATGGATTTTTTTGAAGCCAAGTCTTCCTCAATACTTTCCGCCTTTGCTCGTAATTGATTAACTACAGATAAATATGATCCAAATTTGTTTTTTTGCTCGATTTGAAAATAATGATAGTATCCTAAATTATTTGAACTATTTTCAGTGTAATTGATAAATTTGTTTTCTATATTACCAGAAATAGAATAAGTAGCAGCGGATACTTCTGTTGATAAGGAAAAGATTAAAAAAAATATTTTGCTTTTGAGCATCTTAAAATTCTAAACTGTCTTTATTAAAAATACTGTCATCAAATTTTTCAGGTTTATGTTCAGAGAAAATCAAAGTTGAGATTTTATCAGGTAATAAAAAATCATGTATCACCATTTTCGTTGAACGCATATTTCCCGCAATAAATTTAAATTCCAAAAACTCTGCTCTTTTAAGAGGTTTTCCTGATAGGGCATAGAAGATGGCCTCAATTGGTGCAAAGTCCTTTTTATCAACGATGTAATCAATTTTACCATACGTCACTTTTTTATTTTTTGTTGTTAACTCAAGTCTATACATATCTCTGTTATTTTTTTTTTCGGTTGATATTATCTTTGCATCATAATCTTCCGCATAATTTGTTTTAGCAATATCTCCATACGAGACTTCTCCACTTAATTTTTGTTCAAGTGAAATTCGCAATGGTTTCTTAATATTTGGAGTATAGAGCCACATATCATAATCTTTCATCAACATTTTTCTGCCCCGAGCTCGCTCGGGCTCTAGCTGCTCAGATAACGAAGCGTTCATATCTCGAAAACTTACTTTATATGCTTCTATCTTTGTGTCTCCCTTGTTTGTTATAGTCACTTTAAACGAGTGAGATATGTTTCCTAAGCCTCGCTTCAGGTCGGCTTTTTTTACTATTTCAGCCGCATTTGGCTCTGCTTTAATATTTAATGAGAAAAGACAGAGTGATAGACCTAAAATTAGATTTTTCATTTCAATATCCTTTTAAAAATTCAGTATATTTATTTTAAGTGGTTATTATATATTAATGAAATTTGAAAGAAATGCCTAATACCACTCAACACATAAATGAGTTTTAATCGCATGGGTTATAGAATTTAATGAAACTAAATTAAAAAAACTTAAGTTACAGCTTGCGACTCTAGCGATGACAAGAGATTAACGCGTTGCTTGAGTGCTAATTTTTTACTTTCAGTCCCTAAAAAACCAGACAAAAGACGTCAGTTTTTGATAGAACTAGCTTTAACTTTAATTTCCGCCAATAACACTCCTTTGACTATGAATTTTTTACATTAAAGTAATTATTTACCCCTAAGAGTTAAATTCTTCTATTAGTATCCCCCATTCGTTTTGCACTTAAAAGAAAGGCTTTATTCTATGAAGATTACTATTTGCTTTGCCCTCATTTTAAATATTGTTTTGATCTTCCCCACTTATGCAGATAGTGCAAGTTCAATAAGACCCTCTAAGCTTATTCTTAGCACTTTTGCTTCTCAATGTTCACAAGTTGTAACTAATGATGTGGGTGTTAGCTTAGGAACACTTCAAGCCTTATATGGTATTATTGAAGAATTAAAAAATGATAAAGAGTGCTCTGGAGCTAATCAACTCTCCAATGCTCTTAATCGTTATGGAACGCTTTATGAAGATTTCCAAACACAAAACTCTGCCAGTCAAGAAAAGCTATACTTAGAAAAAAAAGTGTCACTCTATGCCGAACTCATTAATAATCCTAATTTAGCAGCTGATCAATTAAACTACCTAAACACTCAAATTGTTCAGTCTCAATCAGACTTAGTTAATGTCAAGGCAGGTCTTACCCGTTTTCAATCTTTTTCAGGAAAAGAAGCAAAAGGAGCAAACCAAGTTGTCCTAGCTTTAGATAGCTTTCTTTCAAATTTGTCTCAAGATCAAAACAATGCCTGTTATAAAAAACATGGGCCACAAATCAATTCACTCATAAGTAATGCTCTAATGTTAACAGCTGCTTTTGCTTCGCCGGGAGCCTCGCTGGCCATTGCTACCGGAGGAGTTATCGTAAGCTCTATAGGCTCCTATATAGAAAATTTTAAGTATAATTATACCTTAAATAAGGCCGCAGATATAGAAATGCCACTGGCCATGCGTTGTGTTTCGCAAGTATTAACAGATCAGTACTGTAATGCTGATTCAACAAAATCATTAATAAAAAACAGACTAGAAAATCATAGTAAGCCTCAGTTGCGTTATGAGGGAATTACACTTTTAAGCTATCAATTGAGTGCGTTATCTAAATGGCTCGATGAAGTTTATGCTGGGAGTGAAATCACGTCTCAAGGGGATTTAATTAATCGTGAAAAACCTATTCTACAATCTGAATTTCTTAAAAAAGTAAAAAGATATATAGAAACGTATGGAACTATTCAGAGAAAAACTTTTGAAAATATTGAAAATAAAACTGATCGATCGACGGCAATTGCAAAAGCCATTCAAGGAATTGCTTATATCATGGATAGTCCTTCTCTCAACCCACAAGCAAAAAACATCTTTTCCTCTTCGAGTTCTGAGTTTGAAAATCCAATTTTTATCGCTAACTCACAATCACTTCTACCCTATTCACTTTGGAGTCCTGGAACATTAAATAGTCCACCAACATGTGACGGAATGCCTTGTGCATCCTTAGAGATATATCTCGCCAAGCAGAACATAAATTTAGATATTAATAATTGGAATCAAGCTTTGATAAATGCAGATAAAATTCTTCAATCAACAATTAATCGAGTAAATTTTGAAAGAGCAAAAACAGTATCTGTCGATGCCTACTCGATTATGGTTAATGCTAAACGAGAATTAAAAGGCGAAGTTAATCCATTTCATGCCCTTCAAAAAATAAACGACAATGCCGATAGGATAATTAATTTTCTATCCAATCTTGGTTGCTCAAATAATCCAAGTAACTGCGAGGGTTATAACAATAAATACTTTCCACAAATAAGTAATATCCAAAAGACAAAAGATTTGACTTCAAATGTACTTTTATTAATTACAGAATCAACCATTCCAAGAACAATTCCCGATGAGATTCTTCCTCTTGAGTGCAGAAATGATAAGAATATTTTAAATTTAAGTGAAGGCAATACCAATGATGTTTTTGAAAAGAAAAGTTTTCAAATTACTTCTTGTATTTCTAAAATACTTAAGCTTGAAGAACGAGGAACTGATGTTTATTTTTCAAAAATCAGAAATATGGTTTCATATGAAATGGAAGCTCGTTTAGCAAATGGAGATTTAGGCCCTGGTTTAGAAGATGTAGTTTCTGCAACAAAGGGCGATCTTCTTCAGTCGATTCTTGAGTCCTACTCCTCAAGTGATTCGTCTATTTCAATAAATGAATTAGAGACTGGACTAGAAACTGCTCAAAGTAATTCTAAAGAGACACTCTCAGTTTTTTTTGATTTTTTTAAACAAGATCTTATTAGCTCATTAAAAAGTAATAAAATGGCAGCATCGCCAAAAAATGATCTTTGTTTTAGAATACTTCCTTATTTAGATGAAGCAGATCAGAAGATGATGAAAGATGTTTATGAAGCATGTTTACATGCAAAGAAAAGCTCTTACACAGACGGCCCAAGCATTAGCTTCTCAAATTTTATTACAAAAATAGAAGGTTGGGGTCTGACGAAAAAAACTAAATATATATTTAAAGAAAAAATTGATGAAAGAGAAAAATTTTGTGCGCTTTCAGATTTTCATAAATCAAGCTTATTATTTGACGAGCAAATCAATCAAAGAACTAGACTGCAATCACTTAATTTAAAAAACAGAAAGAGAGCTATCCGCTTACAAGATGTTAGATAGCACAATATTGCTGATCTAGAAGGTATTGGTACACAAATTGCCAACGTCAAATATCGTAATCATAATAAAATGAGAGACTTGGTTCAAAAATGTAAATAGCAAGTAGTGGCAACTTTTCATTTATGCCCTCAAATTATGCTTGATGATCTTATAATCGCAGATCGCGCTTTAACCAAATGATGTTTATCAATTCTCTTTCAATCATGTAAAAACTATCACTTACTCATGGCCTTTAAGCAATAAGACAAAGCCTTTGCTAAATGATGAACTTGTTAGCTTTTGTCTAGTTGTAAAAAACGCTCACTAAGACAAAACTATTTATATGAATGGATTATATTGGATCAGAAATGAACTTCGCCTTGAAGACAACCTCGCTATAAATGCTTTTTTAAATGAGTGTCAAAGAGGTATTATTATTTGGTGCCCGACTAAAAGTTCAAAGCGTGCAGGCAGCTCTCGACGAAAATTTCTAGAAGATTCACTAGCTCATTTTAATGAGAGTTTAAAAACTATTGGTCAGGAACTATACATTGGTGAAAGTGATATTCAATATGAGATAGAAAAAATTCTTCATTTGTTTTCTATTCATAAAATCTATTTTTCATCTCTGTCTGCTATTGAAGAGAAAAATGATGAAGCAAAGATTATCAAATTCTGCCAAAAGCATGACCTCCAATATGAATCGTTTGACCAAGAAACTTTAATTAAGAGCTCAAATCTTCCTTTTGAAATCTCTGCTATGCCTTTTATCTTTTCTGATTTTCGAAAAAAAGTTGAGCAATCTCTAATTATTGAACCTCCGGTTGCGCTTACTTCTAAAAGAAATACTCCACCTCCAAATTTCCACTATCACCAAACACTAACTACTCACCCAAGCTTAATTTTTAATGGTGGAGAGAAGGCTTCTCATAAAAGACTTCAGCATTATTTTGAGGAAAGTAAAGCGATACTCACCTATAAAGAAACTCGAAATGGAATGCTCTCTGCCGATGACTCTTCAAAACTTTCTCCATGGCTTAATCTTGGGATGCTCTCTGCTCGCTCTATTATTTATCGGCTTTACGATTTTGAAGCCAAGCACGGCGCCAATGAGTCGACCTATTGGTTACTCTTCGAACTTTTATGGCGAGATTACTTAAAATTTTTCTCTAGAAAGTATGGAAATAAAATATTCCTTGAAGATGGAATTAAAAGAGGAAAACACTATGATTCAATTAAAGATCTAGATAAATTTAATCAGTGGTGCAAAGGAGCGACCACCGAAGTTTTTATCAATGCCAATATGAACGAATTAAATCAAACAGGATGGATGTCTAATCGAGGCAGACAAAATGTAGCAAGCTTTTTAGTTCATCAACTACATCTTCCCTGGACTTGGGGAGCCGCCTTCTTTGAAGAGCAACTCATCGATTACGATTGTGATTTAAACTGGGGCAATTGGCTGTATTTATCTGGCAATGGTTCGGATCCCCGGGCCAGAATTTTCAATATCAAACGCCAAGCTGAAGTCTATGATAAAGACGGTCTTTATCAAAATAAATGGGCACCATGAAAGCTCAAAATAAAATCATGGAATCGACAATCATGGAAATGCTCCTCGAACGAGGAGCAAGTAAATCAATATGTCCATCTGAAGTAGTTCGCCGCCTTTATCCGGAAAACTGGAGAGAGAAAATGGATGAAGTCAGATCAGTGGCCAAAGAGCTAGTTGAAAAAAAATTGATCGAAGTCACTCAAAAAGGAAAGGCTGTTCAAGCTGATGCCAGAGGTCCAATAAGATTGCGCCTTCGTGAATTTTAGTTCCCACACTTTTTAATTTCTTTAGAGTTCATAAACTCCAACATCTTTTCATGTGTAGCTTCTAAGTCAAGTTTCGGTGCTACACCAGCCTGCTTCGCCTCTAAGTAACGAAGTGCGCACAGGCACCACTTATCTCCAGGCTTTAGCCCCGGGAAATTCCACTCAGGCTTTGGCGTGATAAGATCGTTTCCTCTACTTTTGGAGAACTCTAAAAACTCTTTGGTAACAATGGCACAAGCAACGTGAGTGCCTTGATCCTCTGGACCAGTTTGGCAAAATCCATTTCGATGAAATCCAGTCTTAGGCGAGTCACAACACTTTTTAAGCTCAGTACCTAAAACATTTTTAGGTGGAAGTGACATATCTTTTGTCATGGCGTGCTCGCAAAAAAGAATAGGAAGTATAAGAAGTAGTGCTTTCATCTTTTTATATTTTAACATAGAAATATTGGTGATTGAACTACAGAATGGTTATACAATTGATTTTGTACACAATTATTGTAAATTTAATCTAATTTGGGATCATTGAAATGCTAACAAAATCTATGAATAAACAAATTGCACTAGTGACAGGAGCCAATAGAGGTATAGGCCTTGAGGTTTGTAAGCAACTGGCAGAACTTGGATATACAGTTTATCTTGGCTCAAGAGATTTGCAAAAAGGTCAGGAAAGCCATAGCAAAAATCTTTCGAGTAATCCAAATATCATTGTGCTAGAACTCGATATCACCAAAAAAGAAAACCTGGAAAAAGCTAGAATTAGCATTGAAGCCAGCCACGGCTACCTCGATGTCTTAGTCAACAATGCGGCCATACATTATGACGATTGGGAGACGATTACGGAAATAGATTTTCAAATTTTAAAAGAAGCCATGGAAACAAATGCCTTTGGAGCACTTCAGACCACACTAACTTTTTTGCCCTTGCTTAAACATAGTTCTCATGCCCGTATCGTTAATGTTTCAAGCGAAGCTGGATCAATTGCTTCAATGACTGGAACTGCACCTGCATATTGTCTTTCAAAAATTGCTCTGAATGGTATGACACTGATGTTGGCAAGCAAGCTCAAACGTTTTGGCATTCTTGTAAATTCGGTTTGCCCTGGTTGGACAAACACAGATATGGGTAAGGGCGGAAGAGCTATCAAAGTTGGCGCAAAAAGTGTAGTATGGGCCGTAAATCTTCCCGTGAATGGACCCACAGGAGGATTCTTCCGCGATGGAAAAAAGCTATCTTGGTAGCTTACGACTATTGTTTTGAGTGGTGGAGGTAAGCAAATCCTTAGCCAGCAATGTTTCTAGGCGAAAACGCTACGTAATGTAACGTCTCTGTTACGACACCTCGAGGGATTTGATTTTATAACTTTTTTTTCTTTTTTATTTTTTTCTTAGGTAATAATTTAGTAGAACTGGGTGGAAGATAATTTCCTCCTGTCACAACTTTTTTACCAGTCTTCTTTTCAAGTTCTTTTCTAGCTTTTTTAGCAATACCACCACCCAGTTTTGAAGCTACCTTATTTTCTTTCATACCAGTTGCGTTGGTAGTTTCTGCAATCTGTCTGGTTGAAAGTTCAGCAAGGGCGGTAAAAATAAGTTCAGCCTCGCTCATGTGGTCTCTTAAGTTTTGGGTTTTGAGGCCTTTCAATTCTTTGTGCTGTTTTATTGAAACATCGGTCCACTCTTCATGAATAATATTGGTGAGAATAGCATACTCTTCTTCTTTGTTAATCTCGTGAGTTTTCCAATAATCGGTGAGCTTGTTTCGTGTTTCTTGCCCCATCATACGTTGTTGAATCCACTTCTCACTTCGGCCATGCTTCTGCCAAAACTCTCTTGCTCTGTCTAGGGACCTGGCAGGGTCAGCAATGTCTTGCATACGCTCATATCCAACCTTAGCAAGCCAAAGTTTAATAGGCTCAGCTTTGGGGCTAGGAACTGATTGAATGAGACGTAGAAGCGTCTCTGGATCGGCGACATCTGTCATTCGCATTTTTCCATCTTCGGCTTCCATTTTCAACTGGTGACAACTTGTCACCGTTTGACTACCTTCATTTTTTAATCGTTCTTTTAGCTTATTCCAATATTTTCTAGCCGTTTGGTAATCATCCTGTTGGGTGAGCACTTGGATAATATCTATGATGGAAAAATACCAAGCTTCCTTGTTTTCATCATAGACCCTACGAATATTATAATTTTCAAATGCGGCTAAAGATTTTTTCATATTTTAATCCTCAACAAAATTAAGACATAGATATAAATATTATTTCAAAGGATAGCAGATTAGTCATGCCAATAAAACACTTCTAGCAAAGAGATTTCAAAAATGAAATGGGGAATTTAAGAGGAGAAGCTTACCAGCTCAAAGCCTCTCCTTTAAATTCTATTTCAACCATTCCCGCCAAGCCTCATAGATCATCACCATCGCCAACGTATCAAGCTCACAATATCTAAGAAGAGCATTAGAAAGTTCTTTCCTCTCCATCTCACTCATCTCACTAAATTGCATACGCCCAAAAGCAGTAAGTGCACCGCCACCATTATTAAGTTCATCTTCCTGGCTCAGGATTGTAAAATTGCGATCACTGACATCCTTAAAAAGTTTTGGTAACTTTTTATAAGGATCAACAACCTCGCCATCTTTCATTTCAAGCCACTGCCAATCTTTAAAGTTCAAACTTTTAATTCCACCAACTGCACCATAAATTGCTTTTGAATATTTATTCTTTAAAAAGTCAGAAGAATTTAAAACTGCCGGAAGAACCGCTTTGATAGAATTTGAACCATGAGTATGTGGATCGTAGTAATGCCTCTTCACCAGATGCCATAAATCAACCATAGCTCGATCGCCACTCCATTTTTCAACACTCGATCCATTAGAAACAGTAATTGATTTAATAAACCTGCAAAGATCTTCTCTGTCAGGGATATTTGACTCATCTGCAATCAATTGGCAATAAATCTGATTAAGGACTGTATTCTCATGAGGTGAATAACGAAAGATACTTCCTTCATCATTTTCCAATTGTCGTTTAAGCTCACGAAGAAAATTATAGTTAGGGAATTCTCCTGGTACGACATTCTGATACTGACCAGCATGCTCCATCGTCCCATCTTTTTGAATAGTATGTCTTGAAAATTGAAACGCCACCTGCTCATATGGATGTCGGCCTTTATTAAAAGGTATGGCTACCATCGTTGTTTCAAAATCTATAAAGTGCAACGGGAATTTCCATTTTTTCATTTCAAGGCCTATGCCTTCTTTATCAAAAAATGGAGTCTTATCTTTCTGTTGAACTTTTTCGATTTGTAACCACTGTCTCTCACTTGCAGAGAGACCTGCCTTCTTATCATTTTTGGGATCGATGTCGTCTATATCCAAATCCGTCAGCTTTAACTTCTCATCTGCTATAAACTGATCTTTTTTTCTAGAATTCCAAATTTCT
>CANFNL010000112.1 GCA_947448205.1 Bacteriovoracaceae bacterium | reverse complement strand
TGAGCAGCACTCCTTGTGATCAAAATGTTTGTATTGCTATAAACATTTTAATATCCACACGCTTAATTGCTGGCACGCTAGGTTTTGCCTAGATGAGGCCCAAAGTGGATTACGCCCAAAGGCGGTGCTGCTTTCTTACATTGTCATAAGAAAACTAATAATACTACCGAGTCATTTCTTACTCCCATTCCAATCCCGCTATATTGGGAACACTCTTTTAACGATAATTTAACTTTAGAAATTCCTGTACTGCCGCTTGGCTTACGATGGAGAATAAAATCAGATGAAGATTCGGAAATAGGAATGCATCTAGGATATGGCATACTTTACAGCACTGCCACTGGGACAAACCTGCGGCCGGCTACCTCACTTGATTATAAAAAATTCAAGGATAAGGACCATGCTTATATCTTTAGCCCTTCAATAGAGTACTCTTACTATGCTGATAAAACAGAACGCAGCTACCTTAATGGAGCGATGTCATTTGAATATTTGACCCAATTGAACGACAAAAATGCCATTGAACCAAGTTTAACAGTTGTGTTTAGTGGATACAATAATCGCATCTATTTTCCCCTGCACCTTTTTTACACTTATCGCTTAACTCAAGTTTGGCAATTTGAATCACGCTATACTTACTCTCATATCGGCTACCAAGATTATCTTAGTCATTCACTTGATTTTATTTTTAAGAAATTTTTCTAGATTTGCTTGTGTCTAAATCTCTAACTTGAATTCCAAATTCAGTTTCGATTTACAAAGACTTTGTATAAAATTTTCCCCGCCCCGAGACCTTAAAAATCTCGGGGCGGTTCTTTTTGGATTATCCAACTTTCGCTTTAGGTTCTACAGATAAACGAAGTTCAAGGGCATCGAGGATTTTAAAAAATGTATCTAGACGAGGATTTCCGCCTTCCGAAAGTACACGATAAAGATTTTCACGGTTAAGATCGGCCGCTTCAGCAAAATTTTTAAAGCCTCTGGCCTCTGCCACCGTTCTAATTGCAGATAAGATAACAGACGGCATATCACCGTTATCTTCAAAGTTAGCTTTGATATATTCTATTTGAGCTTCTTCATCACCACGCAATGACTCGACCAGTTCATCATGATAAGAAACCGCAGCATTATTTATTTTAGTCATTTTTTATTTCTCCTCAAGTAATCGCTCCAGTAGTCGTGAGCGAGTTTGATATCTTTTTCTTGAGTGGACTTATCTCCACCAGTTAAAAGTACAATGAGTTTGTCACCATCAAGTCCATAATAAATTCGATAGCCACTTCCAAAAACTAATCTTAATTCTGCGACACCGTTGCCAACTGGTTTAGCGTCACCAAAATTTCCGAATTCAAAACGAGCAAGTCTGGCGTTGATTCTTGCAATCGTGGCCTTATCTCGAAGTGAGTCCAACCATTTTTTAAAAGGGCGTTGTCCGTCTTCAGTTTCATAAATGGCAATGGTTTTCACTTTTACTTCCACATCTCAAGTGTAGCTAAAAAGCTACAAAAAGTCAATTCGTACGATAAAAGCTTGATTTAATACTAGGAGGGAGCATTGGCATTCCCCATTTTGAAGATTGCGATTCTTTTAAAAGTTTTAACTGAGCAATTCGAACGGCTTTTAAAACCCTAGGAAGTTGCCCTGTTGAAACTGTCAAAACGGCCAGTGTAACTGAAATTGAAATTAACTTATCCATCAGATTGCTCCTTTCTTATTACCACTATGATCAAGTTCATAGAGGCGAACTTTAATGGACGACTGACCGATCTTAAAATGATCTGCCAATTGCTTGATCGTCCATCCCTCTGAGTAGTGAAGAGTTGCGAGCTTCTTCTGATCTATATCGATCGTTCGCCGTTTCCATTGAACCAAATGCGATCTTTTAACATTCATTGGGAGTTCGACCACTCTAGGCCGTCCTTCACCATTTTTATTCAATAATTTAAAATACTTAAAGAGCATTACGATGGTCTTTTTTTGCCTAGAAACCTGAAGACGGGTGAAATGACCAAGCTGTAGCGCTCTGATCAATCATCGCCTTCGATTGCTCGCGGTCTCCATGAATTGAGACTCTCTGGGAAGGCCGGTGAATTTATAGTCTAATATAAATAGTGATGAGCCAATGTTTAAGGCCTTGAGACAAGTTTATCCATGTGGAATCAATGGGTCGCTTTATAGCGATGTGGAAACTTTCAAAGGAATTGAGATCGATGAACTTCTTAGATCAAAGCTAGTTAAATATATCGTTTAATCATTTTTTAGAAAAAATCATTCTAGCGAATCATCAAATCAACTTGTTCAGAAATTTCCGACTCAGAAAAATCAAGATGAAGTTTTCTTCGTAGAGAATTAGTTTCATTAATTTTCTTAGCTAATTTATCAGCAATTTTACTGAAGTCTTCTTTTCTTGAAAAAGGCTCAAATCCTATACTTTTATCAAAAGACTGATAAACATATTGGAATTTTTCATTGGGTTCATTCTTAGGGAAGTTGTAATCTTTCTTTAAAGCATTATTAAATTCGGTTTTGAGATTTTTTCGATGAATGTCTTGAGTCATTTTAACCATCTTATTTAATTTATCCGATTGAATTGGCGCCAATTTGATATTTCTAAACATAGGAGCAAGAAATTCTTTATTAGGGAGATTATCAATCAGTTTCATTCCAAGCTCTTTAGCTTGTTGGTTAATGGCCTTTTCGTAGCAGTTTTGGATTTCACGATCTTTCAAATTCACTGCACCATCTGCACTTAATTTAACAATAATCGATTCATTACATTTTTTTGAAGCCAGATTGAGTTGATCTGGGGTCGGAGTCCATTCGTTGATTACTTTTTGGATTGTCTCTTGGTATGTAGAACTTAATCGCTTCGGATTATTACATGCTTCTTCAGAAGTGTATTCAACATTATCAAAAATAGCTTCTTTAATGAGATTATATTTTTTGGGATTTGCTTCTAATAATCTCTTCGGGTGATAGCGATAAGCTGCAACTGACTCTGCGAAATCTTCTGCTTGGTTGGTTTCACCATATTTAGAAATAATAGAATGCATATCTTTGGCATGACTTTCTTTTTGGGGTTTGCCGTCAACTATTTTAGTGCTCTGGCTCCAACCTGATAGATCCATCCATTTTTTATTGTCATCAAGATTGGTCACACCGGCCAGGGCATGGCCCATCTCATGAGTAACTGTGTAGCGCTTCTTCTCGGGAGTTTGCTCATTCCAAAGATCAAATAGTTCAATGGTCGCGTCTGCGATAACTCCATCTCCACCCCGAAGCATATAGCCTCTCTCAAAATGAACCAATGGACGATTGGCTTCAAAAGGTAGTACTCCTTCCGGAAAATCTGTCAGCGACAATAGCACGACATCAAGTTCTTCTTTTTTCCAACTAGAAGTACTCTTTTTAGCTAGATGAGATCCATTCATTCCAAACTTTCTTTGCATATAAAGCAATTGAAGTCCCTCTGCCTTTCCAAATATCTCTTTGACTGCACAATCAACTTTCTTACAACTCGAAGTGAATTGTTTTTGAAGTGCAGGATCAACCTTTCCAAAAAAATCTAAAGCAGTTGTTAAGTATTCGAAGCTTTTTAAGTTTTCAATTGATTCGTTTTCAAACTGAATACCGTTTATCTTTTTAGAAATATTTTGAGACGATTGATTGGCACTAAGCCAATCATTCATTTCAGCTTCAGTGATTGGATTTTTTCTCAGGCAATGTGCCCCTTTAATTTCCGCATCAGAAGCTGCATGCCAATCTAGATGTTTGGAAATTTCTGCTAAATTCTTTAACTCAGGATATGGCTCCATACGACCAAGGCATCCTTTATCTTGAGCGAAGGTTTGAATTGAGATTATCAAAACAAAAATTGCAGTTAGTTTTGTCATTAGCATTTCACTTTTTGCTATAAAGAATTACAGATCTAAGCTCTTTTTTTTCATTATTATAAAATTCTAAAATCATTTTCTCTTCAGGGATGTCCATTTGAATGTAGCGCCCGGATTCATGGGATTTCAAAGCTATATTATCTTTGGCAATTTTATCTTTTTGGACACTCGATAGTTGACTTAGCACTTCTTGATAAAAGTTTTGCTTTTTCTCTATCAGATGTTTTGGCATTTCGACATAAAGATAGTCAAACCGATTTTTCTTAAATCCAATCGTAACGTCATTCTTATCATCAAAATAATGAAGATATAGAGCGTTGCTATCATTTTTCTTAATAATTTTAGCCGATAATTTTTTTTCTAAATCTGCTCGAATGCTTTTAGATGTCAGCAAAACCAATTCATTGGGCAACAAGCTTTCTACTTGTTGACGAATTGAGCCCTCACAATTCCCAACAGAAATAAAGATTAGACTTAAAATTAAGGTAATAGTTAATTTAAACATAAATTCTTATCGGAAAAATGATTAAAGATCTAAAATATTTTCTCTATGTATTTGCAATTAATAACTCTTCCCCACTAGAAGGCTCAAGTCCATCCGATCGATTAGCAAAGTATCGTGCTGCTAATTGCAAGGTTGAGGTTTAAATAAGTAAGATCCATATAAGCCGCCGAAGGCGTTTCTTTTTCTCAAGAGGGGGAATTCAGTATTTAAATTTTAGTTAAATAGTGTTCTAATTGTTCCTATAGTCAGGTTTCTCGTATTCTTTTTTTATTTTTGATCCAACTCGATATTTCTTTATTAGTTTCCCTGAAGGAGTATAAAAGTTTTTAAGTGGGCACTAGTAATTTTTATAAATATCATTCATCAAGACGATAAGATAAACATCTTCCAATCTTTCATAGCCAAAATATTTCTCACGTGGGTATAATTCTTTTGTTCGACGTGGGCATTATCATTTTTCTTATAGGCCCTTCTCCTAACAAATCCTATTGGATCATCCCTTAACTTCGCTAAAAAATCATGAACATTTTGATTCAAAAATTCACTTCCATTGTCAGTTGCGACTCCTTTTATTTTAAAAGACCTCCTTACAAGGTAGATGTAGGGGGGGCGATCCCCTCAACGCCCATCATTTTTATCCAGCAATTACAATAAATTAAAGACCATTTCGATGGTCTTTTTTTTTGCCTAAATAGTGCCGCTGGTTAACTGGCAACCGAGAAGACCGGAAGATTTTAAGCAAAAGTTTCAGTTTGTAAAACTAAGGATAGGCTTTTGCCGCTAAATTATTCTTAATCTGATGATCTTTTTTACACAGTCATTTAATAGTAATTCCAATTTTTTGGCAGTTTGATAAAATCCACAAAAAAGCTTTAAGAGGTATATTATGTTTAAATTATTTTTACTCTTTTCTCTAATTATATCTACAACCACTTATTCAAGTGCTTCGGATTGTGATGCTCTCTGGAAAAGTAATGCCAAGGATTCTCATTGCGAGTTCTTTCCTTTTTCCACTTTCGTAAAGTATCCAGTCACTTCAATTATTGGCAATTCACCTGATTCTACATTTATTGATGCTAAAATTCGTTCTGGTTATATGGAAGAAAATAAAGACGTAAATTTTAAAGGAAATATTCTTTATTTTGAAGGCTTGGGTGATTCTATGCTCAACCACCGGCCATTATTTAAATCATTAACGGCCAATGGATTTAGAGTTATTGCATTTGATTATATGGGACAAGGTGGATCAACTGGCTCGATGAACGATACGCGTATGAAAGATATCCCTAAATTAGGGATACTTGTTTATCAAAGATTAGCTCGTGATATTGAGCATTTTAGAAAACCTATAATCCTAGGTTGGTCTACAGGGGGGCTCGCTGCTTATTTAGCTGCTTTAAACGATCAAGCGGATAAGATTATTTTACTCGCTCCTGGGATTGTTCCAAGGTTAATATTAGGCGAGCAAGATATTCTTGAATTAAGTTTTGATAAAATTACTTTAAACACACTTACCAGTAAGAGATATCTTCCAAATGAATACAATCCACATGTTGATGGAATTCGTCCGAGCTCTCCCCTGGTTGTCAAAGATTTTGCCACTGATTTAATATTGACTTCAATAAAGGCAAGAAACAGTGTCGTATCGAAAAATGTAAAAGGACTAGTGCTTTTTTCCGGTCAAAAAGATAGTTATGTTCATTCGATCTGGGGGCAGCAAAGACTTAAATCAATTGCGCCAAGTTTTAAACAAGTAGTCTATGCCCATAGCCTTCATGAAATTGATAATGAAATAACTTCTATTCAACAGGATGTTCAAAAACAAATATTAGCTTTCTTAAATACATTGTAATTTTCTCAAAATTACCCTACTTAATAATTTTGTTTAACCGATATGTTCGTTAAAAATCTCCCTGCAATAATGGGAGAAATAGGTGATGGTAGCACTGTTATTTATTTGAGTAGAATATTTTTATGATATCTGCTAAAGCTATAAAAATAACTTTAATTTCCTTCAATAACTTGTCTTAACTTTTCAGCTAGATTTTTTATATCAGTTGATTGAGTATTAACATTAGTTGAAATGCTAACAATTCCTTGAGCATCACTAGCAATTGCTTGAGTTGATTGATCTAATTGTGCGACAGCTTTATTAACTTCATTCACACCAGAAGCTTGATCTTTTGAAGCCTCGGAAATCTCAAAGGCCATACCAGATATACTTTGCGAACTTATGCTAAATTCATCAAAAACACCTTGGCAATGACCAGCAATAGAAACACTTTCATTTATTGCTTTCTGACTATCGTTAATGATGCCAGACATTTTATTTTTTGTATTTTCAATTATGGAGTTAACGCTCTTTAAACTATGGTCGAGCATTGCTGTAATTTCTTGAGCTGACTTGCCGCTCATTTGTGCGAGATTCCCAATTTCTTCTGCTACAACTGCAAAACCTTTTCCTTGTTCTCCAGCCCTTGCAGCCTCAACTGAAGCATTAAAGGATAAAAGTTTTGTTTGAAATACAATATCATTAATGACTTTAGTTTTTGATCCGAGCTCATTGATAATATGAATAATTTTTGTAAGTTCATCATTAGTAGATTCAACTTCTTTTGAAATAGAATTATTTGATTGAGCTACTGATTCTATGGATTGAACCATTTTTTTTATAATTGTTTTTCCATTATCTACGGAACTGAAATTGCTTTTTGCAATAGTCATAGTCTTTGCAATATTTTCATTACCAACATTGAGCATTGTCGATATTTCTTCTAGAGATGAAGAGGTTTCTTGAATTGCAGCGGCTTGCTCGTTTGAGGCAGATGAAAGACTATCGGCTGCATTTACCATTTCCTCGACAACTGAGTGCAAGTTTTCAGATGAGTTATTCATTTGAGATGATAATACTGTCAATTTAATCATTAGCTTTTTATAAATATAGAAGTCTACGATCAAACCTAAAATTAATAGTATCGAAATTATTGCTAAAAATAAGTTTCTCTCATTTCTTACTGAAATAGTGCGTGCCTCAAGCATTTCATCTAAAGATTCATAAAGTGAATCGTGAGCTTCTAACAGGTGAGCTTTAATTTTAAAAAAAGATTCGTCTGATAATTTATCCAAATCGCCATCAAAATTTTTAATAAAGATTAAGGTTTTATCTTTAGAGTTTCTCTGCAAGTTTTTATTTCCAGAGTTAAAATTCTTATCTTCTGAAAGTGCAGTTTTTAAATCTCCATCAAGACGTGATAAATCAATTTCTTTTAAAATATTTATATTGGCCAATCTAGAATTTTTCTCAGATTGAATTTGCTTAATTCTATTAACTACATTTGGAAAGGCATAGGTCCCCATATCCATAACGTAGTAAGTATCCAGATCTGGATCTAAAACTAAATTTGAAGAGTCTCCAACGAATGCAAACAGATCATTGATTAGGGAAATGATAGTATTGGAATTACTGCAATTAATAGAGCCTAGACTTTTTTCGATCTCATTTATTTTTAAGTTCTCTTTACTTTTTGATTTTAGGTATTCTTGGTTGAAGAGTAGTTCTTCTTTATGGGCATTTAACTGGCTTATCAATTCTTTGATCGAGCTCTTTAAAAAAGCATCATTGTTGCAAAAACTTGCCTCAGTGAGAACTTTAAAGGCAGGTCTTAATACCGAAATACCAACTTTTTCCTTTTGGGCAAATAAAACATCCTTATTGAAGGATTCAAAAACTAAGACCAAGGCAACAAACAATGGAAGAATTAGTACAGTGATTATGAGTAAGATATTTGCTCTAAGTGATATATTCATTTTAACCTAATCAATTTAATTTATGATTAGGTTAACCGTATTTTTCACCAGTTTCAAGTGCTAGCTTTTTTCAAGCTAATATGTTTTTTTAATTTGAAGAGATTTAAGACTAATGATTCTTGTGAATCATATTTTTTTCATGATCACCAGTAGTTGACTTATTAACTCTTGTTAGACTGAGAGGAAGTTCATAGACCGCACCGACTGATTTTTTCCCCAGCCTAATTGCGTTTATGACTAATTCAGCATGCTCATTCTTTAAAGGCTCACTTGTCTTGCAGGTGAAATGATCCGAAAGTGGAAGGCAGCTGAATTCAATTTTCTTACTTTTACTTTTATAAAATAGTTTAACCTCAGAATTTTTTATTGTGGCATTTTGATTACTAACATCCATCAAATAAATATTGTATGTACCATCATCGAGTGGGACAAGTTCTGTATGAAACGTTCCCGGCATTCTTATATAGCCCTCGTGTGATCCAAGTTTATTTTCTCCATGAGCACAGGCATACTCTAAATTTAAAAAAATAATCATCGATATTATAATTTTCATATTTTTCTCCTTAAATGTTTTAAATGGCTACAAATTCTTTTTGATAAGCTTTATGGCCATAGCCAGAAGAATTGTTCCAAAAAATTTTCTTAAAATAAGATTACCCGTTGATCCTAATTTTCGATTAATAAAATTTGAAGAGTTTAACACCAGATAAACAACCAATAAATTTAGTAAAATTCCCAAAATTATATTTATTCTACTAAAAACCGAATTAAGAGATATTAGCGTTGTCATAGATCCTGCACCAGCAATTAATGGAAAGGCAAGGGGAACAATGGGCGAGGTCGAGCTGGTATTAGAGTCGTGCTTAAAGATGGTGATATCTAAAACCATCTCTAGACCAAGAAAGAACAAGATGAGGCCACCTGCAACGGCAAAGGATTGTACATCAACTCCAAAGAGATCGAGTATTGATTCACCAATAAAAAGAAAGGCAAATAATAAGAGTC
>CANFNL010000111.1 GCA_947448205.1 Bacteriovoracaceae bacterium | reverse complement strand
AGCATCATCTGCCGCCTTAACAATTCTTGTCCCTGATGACAGCTTACTTAATGTAGCCGATTGTTCTGTGTTGTTAGCCCCTAGTGTGCGTTGAGCAGCAAGAGAAGTAACGTTCGTGTTGATGCGTAAACCCATGAGATCCTCCTTGTAGATTTCTGTCTTCCCTCCTTAGTTTTGAGAACTTTCTTTAAAGCTACTCAACGGGCCTCCGGCCCAACTGAAATTTGGTATTCAAGCCTCGTCACCATGACTCAGCTTATATTTTCAAGATTCATCGTAAAAAAAACGAACAAGCTTTAGTAAAAAAGACTAATTTTTAAACATTATTACCTGAGTTTTTTAGACTAAACTAATCCTCTCAAAGATTTATTCAAATTTTTACTGAATTAACTCAACCCAATTGAAAAATCAGACGAAAAGTAACTATCTATGGAAAATAAAAAACAGTTTGTCGTCATTCCTCCACTTTCGGAACCACTAAAAAAATTAAATGAGGTTTTAGAAGGTGTTGCAGTTGATGAAAATATGGAAATTTCAATTATTGATGACTTAAAAGAGTTATCACAATTCGTTGGTTCGGCAGGACAATGTTTGTTGGCATTTTCAAACGCTAAAAAATGCGCCACATTTCTTCAAGATAACAAAATAGTTCTAGCTAAAAACCACACTAAGGTTATTCTGCTCACTCCTAAGGAAATTCCAGCAAAAACACTTTTAAAATTTACCAAAATTGGATTAACCGAATCAATCTTGGAGAACTCTCCACCAAAAACGCTCCTATATAAAGTAAAGCTCCTTTTGCGGTCGATAAAATCCAATATAAAGCCAGAAGAAAAAGAAAGAGTTGTAAAAAGTTTATTAGATACAAATGCAATAATAAACAATACTGAAGAAGTAGCAGTAGAAAAAGCAAGCACTACTGAAGAAGAAAGTGTGAATTACCTTGCAGAAGAACGAGCAAAAGTCACAATTGAAAAAGATGAGGAAACACTCGATTATCTTGATAATTTAAAAGGAAAAAACTCTCTTCAAGAAGAAGCCATAGAAACACATTGGAGATCAAAACAAAAGCGTGAAGGATTTACTTTAGATGGTGAAAAAGAATCAGCCACAAGCCGAATTGAAAATACAGATGATAACACTATTGACAATTATTACCGAGGAAAGAAAAAAAACAACTCGCTTAATCTCGATCCTATTGATGTTGATCTCTATGGAAAAAAGATAAAGCCGGATGATGTTGAATATAACGAAGAAGAAAAACAAAAAAAACAAACGAACGAATTAGATATTGCCTCTGCCTCGAGCGAGCGCACTAAATATGTTCAGGCTGAAGAAGAAGGGTACTCCTTAAAAAACGATTCTAAAAAATTAGATCTCGATCAATTTGAAGAAGACAATATTGAAAAAGTGCAAAGAATAGAAGAAGACCCACTTGAGAGAAAAAGACGCGAGCTTCTCGAATTAGATGAACTCATTGAGGCAGCCAAAAAACGTCAAGCTCAAGCAGAAAAAGATGACCTAGGTGGATATTACAAAGGGAAACTAAGTAAAACAGGTGAAGTAGAAGAACTTGAAGATAACTCAATTGACAAGAAAGAATATGACAACTCCGAATTGGAGCTAGAAGAAAAGAGAGAAAAACTTAATTTAATGGATGGAGAGGATGACTCTCGTCGAGGCAGTGATGAAGAAGTAGATGATCACGAAAAAGCCAAAACAAAAGCTAAGTCTGATAATATAGTCGAGAATATGTCTAGCGACAAAGGCTCAACTGACAAAATAGATACCTACATGAGAAGTGAAATTGATGTAGATAGCTCAAAAAATTTAGCCACAAATGAAATTGATAAACAAGATGCCAAAAAAGAGAATGAAGAAGTTAATGACGATGACGACAACAAAAGGAAGATTGATTTACAAAATCTCAATGCCATTGACTTAGAATTGGAAAAAGAAAAATCTAAAAATGATGACGTAAGCCAAAGAGATCGAGATAACTTAGGATTAGAAGTTGAAAATAAAGAGAACCAATTAAATCGCTCTACATTAGATCCTGCTGAAGAAGAAAAAGAATTAAACTCTAGAAAAAAAGAGTCAAATTTAAGCCCCTTGGATGAAGAAGTCGATAGGCAAAAAGAGAAACTTAGCATTGAAGATGAAGAAGAGTCGGCTTTACGAAAACTAAAGCAAACAGACATAGACTTAGATCAAAACAGTGGCAATCAAACACACACCGGTAAAGTTGATAAAATAGATACTTTCTACCGGGGTGGAGATAGAAAAAAAACTGAACATGATTGGGATAATCTCAATGATCGAGGCAACAACATTAACTTAAACCTTCAAAAAGCTGCTCGATTAGAAGGCGAAACTCTAAAAAACAATAAATTTAAAGATGCTGGTGAGCAAACAATCGACTATAGAAAATTAAAAGAAGAATTTGATGCCATTTCTCGTGGTGAAGGTAGTGCAAGTGGAGATGAATCTTCTATTGCCAGACAAAATGGTCTAAATGATTCTGATGATGAAGGCACATTTAAAGTTGTAGAAGTTAATTCAAAAGGATTCGAGTTTGGAATTAAGGTCGTGAATCTTTTATACCAAAAAGAGACGAAGCCAATTGATATTTATAAATGTGTTGCAGATGAGATTGCTAAACAACACAAAGCCTATAGCGTCTTTTATACTTATAAAACTTCAGAAAAAAAGCATATTGAAATTTATGATAGTTTTTCAAACTCATCTACTCCTCTCATGAATGATGAATTGAAGGCTTGGTGGCACGAGCATAAAAAAGAAGAAAATATATTCAATGATTATTTTTCAAAGAGCATGACAACTTGGATATGCCGAGAAATATCTGAAAAAAATTCATCAAACGGTTTCTGGGAAGATGTGGAATTACCCTCATGGGCACAAAACGAATTAACTACAAAAAAAGTAGAACTAGTCTTTCCCTATTTCGATGGTATTGACAGAATGGGCATCGCTCTCCTTTTTTTTCCCAATGGAATAAATCCTAAAGACGATAAAGCAATAGAAGTTACCTTGGAAATGGCAAGGTCTGCATTGTTAGAGAGCATACAACGCAAATTAACACCGGTTATTAACGTTGAAAAGAAATCAGAAGAAGAAATTGAATCAAAAGATAAAGGTGGAATTAAAAATATTTTTTCAGGTTTATTTGGTCGAAACAAAGCTAGCTAGTTTTAAATAATGATAGAGATGAGAAGTGATGAAAACAGAATATGACTTTTTTATTATCGATCGAGAGCATTTGAAAGGGAAAAAGACATTTCCTTTCCAAATCTATGTTTTTAACCCAGTTCATAAAAAATTTAGTATGTTCTTAAATGGAAATCGTCCACTTACCAAAGAACTAGATTCATTTTTAAGTTATTTATTGGAAATGGGTGGTAAAGTAGCCATCCTTAAAAAACAAAAAAAAACCTTTTTAAGCGCTCAGGAAATTCATGAATCTGAAATCCCATCACTACAAACAAGAGAGCTTCATGAATTAGAAAAAGAGCGAATCATGAATATAAAATTAAAAGAAATGTTTGATGAAAAACATGGTGCTTTTAGTTTTCAGACTGAGTTCGACAATGCCTGTGAATCAGATAATTTTGAAAAAATTATAGAATACGCTCGTATTGAAATACTTACATTTAGTGTAACTCAATCTCATACTATTTCCCTGGCCCTACAACTATCAAAGCAATATCTAGATAGAGACAATTACTTAAATCGAATTGTCGCGACTTCATATTTGTTAGCCAGAAATATGAACATTCAAGATCCAAATGCATTGGCCGATGTGGTTTGTGGTGCTTACTTATCACACATCGGCTACACTCAACTTCCACTTTCAATGTTAAAAGACGATGTTCTCTCGCTTCCAGAAAAAGATAGAAAACTTTTCGAAAAACATACTATTTTAGGCCACCATTTAATTAAAAAGGGCCAACTCGATATATCCGAACGATGCAAAAAAATTATTCTTGATCACCATGAGAGAATTAATGGTGATGGATATCCAGGCATGAAATACGGCGATCAAATAGAACAATTATCTTTATTGGTTGGAAGTATCGCTCATTTGTTCGAATATTCTACTGGAAAAATTAATGGTAGAAAAATGAAAATGAAGACTATAATAATGAATATTAAAAATAAAAATTACTCTCCAGGTTTGGAATTTAATTTTGGTGATAAAGTATTTAATAGTTTAGTAACTTTAATTAATACCGATAAAATTGAAGAAAAAAAAGCAGCTTAAATAATAGACCTCAAGAGGAGTTACTTCATGGCCTTAAAAGCAGATATTAAAATTCTTGTTGTAGATGATATGTCAACAATGAGAAAGATTATTAAAAACATGCTTACTCAAATTGGTTTTACAAATATCAGTGAAGCAGATGATGGTGCTACTGCATGGCCAATGATTGAGAGTGCCATTAAAGAAGGTCGTCCATACGAATTTATTGTATCAGATTGGAACATGCCTCAAATGAGTGGACTTGATTTATTAAAAAATGTCCGCTCAACTGCTGGTTTAGAAAAATTACCTTTTTTAATGATTACTGCTGAAGCCGAACAAGGAAATGTTGTTATCGCAGTTAAAGCTGGTGTAAGTAACTTTATTGTAAAACCTTTTTCTGCCCAAGTACTCAAGGAAAAAATTGATAAAATTTTTAAGTAATACTTTATGAATATTTTAACTGATCCTTCTATGAAGGAAATTGTAGACGACTTCTGCAACGAGGCAGATGATTTGTTTAATACACTTGAAATATCATTAAAACTTTTAGAAAATGACCCTACTAATACCAAGGAATTAGAAAAATTTGGTCAAATAATCGACAGAATTATGGGAGCAGCTAAGTCTATAGGCGCCTCTGAAATTGCAACATTTTGTGAACTGGGCAAACTCATTGGTTATAAATCTTCACAGGTAAAAGATCTACCTTTAATTGAAGTTGTAGTGGCGGTCTTATCTGACTCGCTTGACATGCTTAGAATAATGAATAAATCCCTTCGGGATGGAAATGATACATCAATGACTAAAATTAACTCAAAAGCTTTTGTCACTCGCTTAAATTGGCTTTCGGCAAAGTTCAAAGATATTGATAGATCATCTTGTGCAGTGGAAGGAAACTTGAATCAAAATTCAATTGATGAGTTAATGAAGAGTTTAGGACTATAACTTGGAGTTTATTTTTTATGAACAGTGAATCGCATTTTATAGAATTTTCAAAGCCATTTATTAGTGCTGCCAAAAATGTATTTGAGACAATGGTTTTTACAAAAATTGAAACTCAAAAACCAACAATAAAAAATGATGATGTATCTCGAGGTGATATTTCAGCAATTTTAGGATTAAGTGGTGAAATTGAAAAAAATGGCTCTTTGTCTCAGTACAAAGCTATGCTCGTAGTCTCTTTTCCCTATGAGACTTATTTTAAAGCTGCCAGCGCCATGTTAGGGGAAACATATACATCCTATGTTCCAGATATCCATGATCTTGGGGGTGAAATCGTCAATATGATTATGGGGAATGCAAAACGAGATCTTAAGACAATGGGCTATACTTCAAATATGGCCATCCCTTCAATGATTGAAGGAAAAAATCATACTATTAAATATCCATCTGATACACATATCGTACTCATTCCATTCAATTCAGATCATGGAATATTATTTATGGAACTTTGCTATACTGAAGAAGTGGAATGATTATCTAAAACTAACAAAAGGTAGATCACTTCTGCCACGCCATTCATTTAGACTAATGTCCAAATGATCAAATTTAGCATTATTCTCAAGATTTTTCTCGTTAATATCAATTCGAGCAAATGTTAACTTTGCGCCATTAAAATTTTTGCCGAAATCAAGATTGTACATTTTTGTCCAAGTTCCAGTATTAATGAATATAGAACCATCATCATACTCTCTAAAAATTGGATCATGAGTATGACCAACAATAAGTGCCTTAATGTTAGGATCACTTGTTAAATATTCTTCAGTTAATGATTCATAATTTTGAAATAAATGTACTTCATTTTTAACATGACTAAATACTTCAATAATTTTTTTATTTTGTTTAAAAATCATTACAAAACGAACCATTAAAAAGTAATAAAAATTAGCAAAAATAAATCGAATCGTGTAGAGAGGATCATAAATAATACCATTGATAATAAATTTATTTACAGGCCGAACAGCGTTAATATAATCTCTCCCCTCCTTGAATTTATTGATAACTCTAGTTACATAGTAAGATCCCCAAGGTGGAATAAAATATTTATTGTAGTTTATATCAGTCGCTATACAATTTTTTATACTATACTGATGAGCTAGTTCATACTCATGCCCATGCTTAAGCACTACTCCCTCAACAGGAATATAGACTGTTTCATCATTAGTTAATATTCTAAACTTGCTTCTGTCATTCTCGGGAATTTGTTCACTTAAATAATTTCGTAAACTTTCAAAAACCAATTCTGCATCATGATTTCCTAAGATATAAACTACCTTATTATTGGGATAGGAAAGAAAATCACGAATCGCTTGAATAACTCCATAGTGAGCATCGAGAATAAGTTTTAATTTATCAAGTGAAGCTTTCTCACTCCAAAATTCATCATCAAAGTACTTCACAAATGGCACCGATAATAAATCAAAAAAATCACCATTAATTATAAGTTCAACTTCTCTGTCGAGGTAATATCCGCTGGAGTGATATTCAATGAATTCGATCAATTCTTTATCATAATGAAAATCTTCAAGAAAATTGTGGCGATGATTAACAATAGCACCTGCTCCTAAATGAAGATCAGAAACTACAATAATGGTTTTTTGAATATTACTTTTTTGGAGGAATTTCATAAGTTTTATTTCCTACAATGAGTTCTACTTCTTGAAAAGAAGGAGAGAGAGGAACAAAATGAAGAAGATCCCCTTTTTTCAAATTTATAGTCAATTTTTGATATTTATCAGAATCAACTGAAATAAAACCTGCCATAATTTTATTGTTGATAACAACTTTTCCAATAAGTCTAACTAGTGTTTTATTTTCAACAATAACTTCCATAGGACTTCTAAATTTCTCTGGAGAAATTATTCTAAATGAATCATCATACGAAGTTATTAAAAAACCATTGAGTGATTCAATGGCAAAGAGCGATGAATTACTCATTAAAATAAGTGATAAAAAGATAAAAAGCTTAAAATATTTCATTGAACCCCTTTCATGCTATTTTAGCAGAACAATCAAATTTCGACAGTATTCATTTCGTATCCGACAAAAACACTCTGGCTAAGATTTAATTTCTTTAGAAATCAATTAAAAAGCCGATAACCAATTATGTTGAATTTTTTTAAAAAAAATAATTTTCTATCTAAAAATAAGATCTCAAAAGAAAATTTCATCACAAATTTTTTAAGTGATGCTAATCATCAGTGGTTAAATGAAGATAGAATTCTCAAAAGAAATATTGAAATACTTCTAAATTCTTTTTCAACCAAGCAAATCGAATTTTTTAACAAGCACCCGACTTTTATCATTCCCTGCCAAGCTCATTTAAGTTGTGCTATAGGGAGAACACAAAATCATCATCTGGTTTTAGTATTTCCAGAGCTCATTCAGCTGCTTAGATCGGCCATGGCTTTTCACGGATTAGCTATTCTGGCCCATGAGTTTGGTCATATTTATCATCAGCATACAGAATTTAAAATTGATACATTAACTGCTCAAATTGAAGCTGATCATTTTGCTCTGGAACTTGGATTTGGAGAGGAGCTGCAAGAGGTTCTTTTAGATCATGCCAATTCAATAGATTGTCGAGTTCGCATTGCAAAGCTTACCTCTGCACTTATTTCAAAATAAGCTAATTTATTACCAAGAATTTTAACAACCTTCGCTGGATTTGCTGCATTTAAGCTATTATCTTCATAATCACCCTTTAAAATCATCGATCCTTTGGTAACAACATAAAGTCAACTTGTGATGAACGCAATTGAGCATTAACTGGACTTGAAACAAAATCTTGAATGAAAACATTCCAGCTTGTTAAAAAATTTTGACCTATAGATAATTGAGATTTACTTTTAGTAACCAGGATTAGAAATTTGCCAAAGAGAATTCCGATAGTATAACGTAATAGTTCGCTCGCATATTGAGAATCTTCTATTTTCCAAAAACAGGATCAGGATCAACTTCAGCTTCGATTAGGTTTTATTTAACTTCAAGAATTGTGAGGATCGAATTATCTTGAATGTGATAGCGACCTTCAAACAGGCCTTGCATTTGCGGAGAAAAATAAGTATTTAAGGTTTTAATAAGGTGAATTTTAAACGACTGCTTTGACGTATTGATTTCAGAAACATAAGCACTATCAAATCCGAAAAATATTTTAACTTCGGGATATAAAGCTTTGAATAAGGATTCTTTAGCAGAAAAAATGATAGTTAAAAGCTCTGTTTCACTAAAGCTTGGATGATATTTAAGATCTTGTGCATTAGTAATATATCTTGCTAATTCAATCTTTGTTCTTCCAAGCTCCTCTATATCTATACCTAGGCCTTTAAGATATTTTTTTTCTGCTAGAGCACAACAAACATATTCATGATTATGCGAGATAGAGCCAACAAGATGTTCTGGCCAGTCGGGTGAGCGATCAGCATTTGAATTGAGCGACAGCAATTCAGATCCCATTAATTTCAAATGAGCTTGATACGCACAATAGCGGCCTAATAAATATTCTTTTTTTCTTTCTGGATGAAATCTCTCTATCTCAGATGGAACTTTAATATTGCTGATGATCCGCTGAACCATATTGTTTTCAAATTCATTTTTTTTCATAAGAAAAAATGACGAGTTAAAAAACAATCTATTATATAATGATTTTTCGATCATAATTCAAAAGCCAGGATTGATAAAGCGACGGTTGAAATGATGCCAGCAATATGCGAAATTCTCTCTAGCCAAATATCTGAATTTTTTCTTGACTTGAGTATTCATATAAATTGTATCGTTAGCCTTAATCATAGGTATAGTTTCAGGCTCATCTAAAGAAAACACAATCTTTTTAATGGTCTCTTTGAGTATTTTGTATTGGACCCCGTTTGAGGCTACCCGTTTTTAATACTTAAAAGATACTCAATCGGGCTCTTCATGCCAAGGGCCGAATGAGGTGCAGTTCTATTATAATCTTCAAACCAATCATTTATCATTGATAAAACTACCGTTGCGCTTT
>CANFNL010000110.1 GCA_947448205.1 Bacteriovoracaceae bacterium | reverse complement strand
TTTAATTTCTTTGGGGCTCATTATATCTAGTATTTTTGCACAAATAGTTCCTTCCATGCCTCCAACTAATGAATCAATATTAGAAATAAAATTTCCATCATTTAAATTGTCATTTTCGTTTTTTGCCAATAGGTCTTTAAATGTATCTACATCTTTAATTTTTTCTTGATCTTCTTTTGATGGTAATCTTCTTGCTAGTTTTGTGATAAATACTTTATCACTTGTATTGGAATTTCCACAAAATTCTTTTGGTGAAATGATTAGATTAGCATTTGCTCCTGATGTTACCGAGCTATCTGATGGGCAAGGAGATTCTGTCGTAACTCCACCTATAGTGGTTTTACACATTTTCTTAAATCCATTTGACTCATTCATAAAACCATCGCATGCTGATGTATATTGCTCTGTCACAGATTGCGCCTTACCGCTTAATCTAGAAGCAATTTGATCTGCTGTATCTGATAGATCTTTGGCCTTACCACAAGCACCTACTGGGTTTTGGTTTATGCTGTAATATTTTTTACAAAACTTAGCCACTCTCGCATCCTCTTCACCTTGTCTCTTCTGATTTTCATTGTTCATTTTCGCTAGCTCTCTCGAAGAAGAGTCGATCATTCCCTTACACTTGGTATTTATCTCGGCCCATCTTCCGCGCTCTCTTTCCATTGCAGATTTTTGAAGTGCAATGTATTCATCTGTGGCTTTTTTCACAGCTTCTTTTTGCATTTTGAACATTTGTTTTAACTTGTCTAGTTTAGCTGGCATGGAGTTTTCGCCTTCAAGGAAAGTTTTCATATCTCCGTCGCCGGCCATTTCCACACCGAAAGTATCTTTTTTCATCTCTGGCATACTAATAAACATATCTTTAGGGATTTCAAAGTTTGATCCAGGGAATTTTGTTTGAATTAATTTAGTCATACTTGTGACTGCAGCTTTTTGCTGTTCATACAACGCATTTGAGCGAGCTATCATCGCTGCAACGTTAGTGTTGTAAGTTTTTGCCAAATTTTCCATTTTGTTTTTTCTAAGTTGAACTTGATTATTGGCTTCGGAGTAACAACTTTGAATATCATTGGCACACTGATTAGCATGGGCCATGCAAAAATTAGCTGAACTTGGCTTTAAAGCATCTTCACTGCAAGAGCTTCCTGATTTATAAGCTTCTCCTTCACAATTAAGAACTTTTTCAATTATGGCTCCGTTTATTTTTGAAGCAAGTCCATCGTGAATATTTTTTAATTCTAGTAAAGACGCTTTAGCTCGCTCAACTTTCTTTTGATAGGATACTCCAGCGGATCCTTTACTTGAAAACTGATCATCCTGGGCAAAACGCTCTTCACACCTTTCGATGGTTTTCATAAAAAGATTATAGGGAGAGTCTGTCACGCGGTTTTGAGCAAAGTCTTTATAAGTAATAGACATACCAGGATAATTTTCATCTAGAGCTTTTATCTGCTCCATTTTATCTGAAATCATGGCATCAGAGCTTAAAATATTTTTTAGAGCTATTCTATAATCGTTTCGAGCTGTTCCTTCGCTGTTTGTTGATCTTTGCTCGATATTTTTTAAGACATCTTCAATGGGAATGGCCACTCCACTGGAATTGCCAGTCACACAGTCATTGACATATTTTTTCTTAAAGAAATCATTGGCGCCCGACATGAAATCTTCCATATCGACAGAGAAATTTTTATCCATTGCTGGGATATCATAATTTACTGCCTTTAATTCTTTAGCTATTCGCTCTCTTGCGGTATTAAATTCTGCCAATTGTTTTCCGGCGGCAGCAGCAATTACTGGAGAGCGTGCATTGATTTCATTGAGTATTGCTGGATTTCTAATAAAGTCATCTATATTTCCACTTTGAGAGAGGGCTTGGGTAATTTTATCAGCTTCTCTTCTTACATCATCTTCAATGGCCGGTTTATTTAATGAAAAATCAGCGGCCGCTTTATTGTTAGAACTTAAGCCTTGAAGAATTCCATTTAATCCGTTGGATTTTCCAGCATTAAGGCTTTCTTTTCCAATAACACTTTGGCAACTTTGAGAGAAGTATTTTGCAAAATCTGCCGTCTTAATTTTTAGATTATTTTTTGCTCCACCAAAGAGTTCATCGTTAGCAGTATTCATTTCTTCTAAAAGTTTTTTATTATTATCGCGAAAAATTTGTTTATCTTGGTTTAATCTATCTTGGAGTCGTTGAAGACTATTCATCATCTCGGTAATCTGAGAGTCAACTGCTTTTTCTTTATCTTGTAAGCATCGAAGTCCAGTAGGAGCTGCCGCGTTTGATGCCTCGTTGCTCATTTGATCATAATAATTCATCCAGCCTTGAGCGATTGATTCGTAAGTTATCATGGTACTGATTTGTACAGGCTCAGGTGTCGCGTTTGTACAAATATTGGCCGGCATATTCGACATAGAAGCTGGTAAGGTACATTCTGGAAATAATTTAGCAGACCCACTAAAACATGCTGAACCATCTGGCTTTAAACAGGCAGGACTCATTTGGGACATCAATTTTTGATTTATAGTTGAAGCAATTTGTTGCTGAATGATTTGTTGTTTTTGTCCTAAGTACTGCCCGTAAGTATTTAAGGCCAATCCTGTGAATCCATAAATATCTTTTGCTCCAAAGCCAGCAGCATTTGATTCGGCCGCCAAGGAATTTGTGATCAAAGGATTTTGCATGAGCGAGCAGATTAATAAATTGATCGTCAGCATTTTAATAGTTTTGATCACTTTTGATAAATTTTTCATAATCGGCAATTTCCATTTATTTTAGTGATAATTCTTAAGTCTTTTCGGTAATTCCAAAAAAACTCTTACAGTTATCCGTATTTTAATGCCTGATTAATCTAATCATGTGCTTTTTAGGCGCTAATGAGCAAAAGTCAGAAGGCTTCAAATGAATATTTATTAATATTGAAGAGTTATATGAAATTAGGCATTGATTTAACTTCGTCAAAGCTTAAGTAGAAGTGACAATTATTAGTGGCTATTGTTGGAATCTTTTATTTGAGTCTAAAAAAATAATAGGCCAAGCCTATAGCTATTCTGTAAATAGCAAAAGGGGATAATGAGAGTTTTTTTAAGACAGCTAAAAATCCCTTAACAGCAGCAATCGCCACAACAAATGAGACTACAAAACCGACAAAAAGCTGAAGGCCGTCATTGGCGCTAAAGCTGGAATAAGATTTTAAAAATTCATAAATTGTTGCAATAGTAATGACTGGAACAGATATCAAAAAAGAGAAGTCAGCTGCTGTTTTAACATCTACTCTTCGAGTCATTGCCGTAAGGATGGTTGCCCCCGAACGCGAGACTCCCGGAATCAGAGCACAGCATTGAGAAATTCCAATAAAAAATGCATCTTTATAGCTGAGTTCATCTACTGATTCAATGAGTGCTTTTGGTTTTATTTTTTCCACAATGATCATGATAATCCCAACTAAAATCAGTGAGGCAACAACTACTTGTGGGTTAAAAAGATGAGCTTTAATAAACTTTCTCGTTGCATATCCAATGGCCAGAGTTGGAACGATAGCGATGGCAATATGAAGTGCATTGAGTCCTTTTTGTTGATAAGTGTTTTTTAAGGCGAGGAGATTTTTCACATTACAAAAATCACTAAAACGTGTGTGGTATAAAAAAACGACTGCGAGGATTGCACCAAGTTGAATGATAATATTAAAAGATGCGTATCGTTCTTGGTCTAGGTGCATGAGGTCTGAAACCATAATCAAGTGACCGGTTGAAGAGACTGGAAGAAATTCAGTTAAGCCCTCAACGATACCTAAGATAAGTGCAGTATAAAGTGATTCCATATAATCCTAGTAGATTTGTTTTAATTAGTATGAAATCAAGTTTTTAAATAGTAAAGAATTAGTTGCCACATTTAAGAATATTCAAATCACCCCCAGTTGAATTGGAAGTGTCAGTAGGTAAACAATAAGCATGATTATTTAGTTTTAAGCCTTGTTTAAAAAGAGTTAATAATTTGTTTTCATCATCTGCTTCTTTAGAGCCTGAATCTAGGAAACGAGAAAGTTTTAAATCCAAATCTACCTGACCAGGATTTTTTAAATTTGAGATGAGCACTCCAAAGGCGACTACTCCTGAAGCACACATATTTTTTTCACAAGCTAAGAGGGCAACATTTGAAGGGTCTCTAATATAACCATTTGAATCGAATAATCCTGTATTTAATTTTTTTGCCTCAGAAGAAACGTATTTATTTGTATAGACACTTAAGTCTACAAAGTCTGGTAATTGACATTTATTATTTTGAGAATTGATAAATCCTGTGCAGCAAAGAGTTGGGCTCGCTGCTACAGGCATGGTCGTTCCTGCAGGATAACAGCTGGCCACCTCATCGGACTTAAAGATAGTTTTGATTTGAGTAGTTTGAAAATTAGTATTATCTATTGCTGAATATAAATGTTTGCCAGTATCATCGATGATTTCTGAAGCAGCACTAACAGCTGCAGAGGTTGCATGAGGGGCAAAGAGTTGAGAAGGATAAGCAAATGTTCCAATCGAGCTAGTTTGAGCACCGTTAGTCACTCCGGCATTACAAATAAAGGGAGCAATATTTGGATGTCCTGGGTAGCAAGCATTTTGATGACCTGGAAATGATCGACAAGATAAATCTGCTTCTCCGGCAGCAACCGTTACTGCAAAATGGTCTTCAGATTCAAGTGCAATTTGAGGAATACCCATCAGTTCTAATTTACCTAGATAGGCAAAAACAGCTTTTGCTTTAGATGAAGAAGGAAGGGTTTGGATGATTAAACAATTTGGATCATCTTTTTCAAGGCCTGCGCAACTAAATTCATTAGCTCCATTATTTCCCGGAAGCCAATTAAAACATTGAAACATGAGCGGATTAAAAGTTTGTAATCTTCCACTTGTCCAAGAGTGAGTTCCATCAGTAAAGTTTCTTACCCAATCACCTGAACAGCTTGTTCGTTGGGCAAAGGTCGAGAAAGTATTAAACTGATTGGCAAGTTTATTGTAATCATAACAACCACTACTACTAGCGCATTGATCTTTGATTGGTGCACTCAACTCTGGTAATAATCTTATTGTATTGGCTTCATCATCTTTTAAATCTTTATAGACGGTAGCCACTCTTGAATAACGATATTTTGCGGCTCCATCCGAACCATTTCCCATGGTTATATCTACTCCTGGGGCTTTGGACATAAGTAGGGGGACATTGATGTCACTACTTGGCAGCGATATTGTTTTACCTACATCACGGCAACAACGATTATTTGTTGGACTATAAGACTGATCATTTTTAGGAGTCACTTGTGAGCAGATTAAATCCTCTTGCCAAAATTTCACTTCATAGCGATTTAAAATTAAGTCTCCATTGCTATTTAAGATGTCACTAACTCCCAAGGTTTTAATTTTGTCTGAAATAATTTTTGAAGGCGCACAATCTTGATCTGTAAAACAACTGGCCCCAGGTGCACGCATACAGCGGTTTTCGGTGTATGTTTGAGATGTGATCGCAGTTGAATTATTTTGAAAGAGTGTAAAATTTGTATTTTTTGTATTTTCAAATATAGACTTGAAAATATTTAAAGCATTTGTAGAAATATTTTGAGTAGCAGAATTTCTAATAAGCTCGGTATTAGCACTATTAGAGGCATAAGGAGTTAAACTTTTAGCGTAATAATAATTTTTATCATTATCCATAACTGAACAAGAGCTCAAGTAGTTTGGAGCTGCGCTGTTAGTGTCTTTTCTGTAAGTCATTCCAATTCCTAAAATTCTGTCACCCATAAATTGTGGTTCAGGAATGACTGAATTTTGGGCAATAAAATTATCTTCTAGGGGCGAGTGCCCAGGGATGCAAATGGAAGTAATTTTATTGCTGGAAATATTTCTAATCACAGAAGCTGTAATTGGCTCGAATGCATTAAACTCCAATGGTCTACCTGGAACCTTAGCCGCCAACCCAAAACTATCGGATAATGAATCAGTCCTCGACATCCCATAACGGGAAATTCGATTATTGAAATTTGGATTTAATTCCCCATTTGTTGTTAGGTCTCTGCAAAAATTATTTGCACTACAAGTATGCATTGATTGATCTTGGAGCTGATTAAAAGTTGAATTGAGATTAATTGCAGAAGCCAAATAATTTTTAGTGCAGGCAGATCCTCTGCCTCTGTAAATACAACGTTTACCAGAAGAGGAAAGCCCTAAAATTCCAACTAATTTATTATCTTCTCTCATTGTATCAGGAATTTCGTTGGCGTTATCATCGAATTTAGGCCAGGAAGTTGTCATATTATTTACGTCTGCGCAAACGTAATCCCAACCTAGAGTGGTTGCACATTCGTTGTCATTTGAGCATTGATGAAATTTTTGGCATTGGGCCGCATCAGATTCCGCATCAGTAGTGACCATATTGGCCCCAGCAGGATTAAGAGCTCCGTCGTTAATAGTTACGGTATACGTGCTTTCAATTGCTAAATCGCCAAATATTCCATTAATAGCGATAAATAATTTATTGCTCTCAGCTCTTATACGTCTATTTGATCCGATAGCAAACCATTTAACACCATCAAAAGATCCAATGACAGCTCCATAATCAAACCCAAACCAATCGTGTTGATATCCATTGGCGTAGAAAAAATGTTGAGCGCTTAAGCGGCTTTTTCTTTGAGTACTTGGGTCAGAGGCTATTGCATGTGACCAAGGAAGCATTGTTGCTGGAACCAGACATGCTCTTCCAAAGGCCATATCATCTGCCCTAATACCACTAGCAGCTGAGCGATCAGTTCTAGATTGAAATGGAACTAATCCTCCTGCAAATTGAGCGAGAGGAAAAAGTTTGTTGAGTTGAGAATAATAGTCATTTCCACATTGAATACAATTTGAATAATTACCAAAATCAACATAGAGATCGTAAGTTTTACCTTTTGTTACCGGAACTTCTTTTGCCGGTTTTGCAGAATTACTGGAGTACGAGAGGCTTCCATAGATCTCATTAAAACCAATATAATTTGTCGAAGTTGAATCGGGAATATTATTGGGAGTCAGTAAATTATTTTTTAAATAGGTAAAGACACTTCCTTCTTGTGAAGGAGTCTTGCCTGTTACTTCTGCTTGAGAGACTCCATTAGAGTCAAAATATCTCACTGGAACAGTTTTTGAGCTGAGATAAATTTTCTGAGAAACAGGTGGCGTGATGGGGTTTGGGTCTGGATAAATACAAGCATAATCAGTTACGACTCCAGCAGGATTTTTAATTGGCGAGAGCGAACAATTTAAATCAGCGCAGTGGCAATTGGTTTTTATTGCATTTAGGGCGACTTCTTTTGATTTCATAATATTGTTGACACCTAAATTAACATAAAATTTAATTTTTACTTTTTGGGTGTCTTGAACTCGATTGCTTCCGTTACTATTTGGCAAAAATTCAATACTCAAAGGCGATGTCGAATTCAATTGCCAATCGATATCTTGTTTTTGAGCGATGCCATCAACTGAGACTGATATTGATTTGTTGCTAAGAGCATAGTTGGGAAGTTTAAAAATGCTGCTTCCTGGATAGTGATCAGTCACCCGACCTCTTCGGTTTTGCGCAATATCCGTTAAGCCACTTCGAAACTGACCTTGTACATAATATTTTTCACACTGACCTAGACTTGAATTGAGTTTGGTACAGCTGGCATCGACTTTGTATTTAATCACTAAATCTTTTGAAACAGCATTGGGCACTGGCTGAGTGATTTTTATTTGAGTAGCTGTATCACCATCATCGTTGTGATGGCCAACCATAGTCAAATAATTTGAATAAACATTACCTCGAGTAGAAGCTTCATTAGAAATTTGATCGTAGTCAAAAAGGATGACTTCTCCATAGCTGACTTGTTGGATTGTGATTAAATCTTCAACTGGAGTAGCGGTATAGCTAGAATCAGTTTGGTTTGTATAGGTAGTAGCAAATGATCGATCATCCTCAAGTGTTTTATAAAATGAACCAATATCAGCATTAGGGTAGGTAATCGAGCAAATACCCATTTCACCTTCAATCTTAGTAGTACAATTATAGAGATCAGTAAGATTTTTAAGTCTTAAAGTTGCTTCAGATAATGGATTCGTAGGTGTGGCAGGAGTTTTAGGTTGATTAACTCCATTTGAGCAAAGAAAATAATACTGAGGATACAGATATATATGTCCTGGATTATTGAGAATGTCTTGGAGTGCTTGTTGATAATTAACATCAGGAGTGCTTCCTACTCCAGGTTTTAGCGCTAGGTCTTTCACACATTGCCCGAGGCTGCAACAATCATAACCTTGGGAATTACATTCAGAATTTGTGATACAAGATTTTCCAACGGAGATAGTCGGTGTTTGATTATTGCTTATGGCATAGCTCAATTGCTTGGTTGCAATTTGAGAAATGGGCATTCCATTTTGAGAGAAAAGCTCAAGGGGCAAACTATTAAAGATGGAACTTATACAATTTCCGCTTGGACAGAGATCGGCCATTTTATACTTAGGTGTTAAGTTTGGATAGAGGCTATACAACTTGTTTATCAATCCAGATTTTTGACAAAATGTTTTATTATTTGTCTCATCCGATGGTGTAAGTGAGAAGTAATACTCTAGGGTCTTTGTTGTAAAATTATAAACTGAGTGAGGCATGGCAGCTGTTATATTAACTTGTAGGATTGTTGAAGCGCTAAAGCGGCCAATAATACAAGCTGGTGTTTGGACACCATTATATCTAATGTAGGCATCGACATCTTTTCCGCGCAATTGAAGTGTATCACTAAAGTTTAAATCAAAATTTACACTTGAGGAATAAATGACTCCGCCATTTTGTATAAAATTATTTCCATCTGCAAACACAGGAATTTTGGTTTCTGTTTTGGAAGTTGTACTAGCAGAGGTGAGAAGTGATTTTCTTATGTTATTGGGTGCTTGTATGCAAGAGACAAAATAAAATAGCAAAGTTATTATTAAAATATTTTTTAATATTATCTTGAAAAAAATTGAACTCAATTTTATTTCACTCTTCAAGTGCTTCCCGTCTTTTGCCAACAGTCTGGTCCATGATTTTTAGTTGGTCATTTGTTTATCGGATTAATGCTCCTAGTGATTGATTTTATTTTAATTCTTATCATTTATGTCTGATCGTTAATCTCAGTTTTTGTTGTGTTTCAGATATTTGGATCTTTTTGGTAGGATAGAACTTAGCGCCTGTATGCCAAAAATATCGGGCAAGAATG
>CANFNL010000109.1 GCA_947448205.1 Bacteriovoracaceae bacterium | reverse complement strand
GCTACGAGGCAGAATCTAAGATAGAATTAGCAATTTCTATTTTTAAAAATGGAATTGAAATAGCTTCTCAACGAGGCGACATGATGCCAGCAAATGAAATGCAATCTCGCTTAAACCAACTTATAATGGGCTCTGGTATCGTTTAATTCATTTTTTAAAGCCAAGATTTCAGAATGCTTTTTTGTATCTAAAGTTTTTAGATTTTCGATTATAATCTCAGCATCCTTTTTATAAGCATTGATTCTGTCATAGATAAGATTAATTAGTTGATATCCGTCTTTGTTAATGCGTTTGTTTTTATAAGCATGTTGTAAGTCTGTATAACAAAAATTAAGCATATAAAATTCTTCTAAAAATCTTAGCTTGATTTTAATGACCTCATTCGTGCTAAATAAAATCTTCTTATTCTCACTTGCCGTATTCAGGTTATAGTAGAGTTCTAGCGCCCAAAAAAAAGTAAAGCATGCATGATAAATGCCCCTGATTGAGCGAAGAGCTTTTCTCCAGGGTGAATAATAAATTTTGTCATCATCTTCATTGATAAGATCTTGGTGGTTAAGAAATGTATTTAAATAATGATGCCCATTTTCATGCAGCAAGTCATCCATTAGGTCTAGTTGATCACGATTAAACATGTTTATTGAAGAATAGCCAGGAAGTGATTGCATTGAGTAACTAACAATTCCTCTCTCATTTACGGGGACAATTGTATGGGTAAAGCTTTTAAAAGTTATGTAGAGATGAGGAGCAGCCGTTTTAATTCTCGAGAGTGCCTTTGTAATATTTTTCTTAAATTCCTCAATCTTTTTCTCTCCAGCTTCGCAGTTTGGTAGAACAAAAAGTTTTAAGTCATCAAGCAAAATTGGAAAGGGAGCAACCTGAATTTGAAGATTTAAGATTTTATCTTCTACTTCAATTGATAATGCTTTATCTTCAGTAGAAATAAATCGGATTGGTAGTGAAGGGTAGGTTTCAGGCGTTTTCTTTAGATTAACAAAGTTGTGGTTATCACTAAGATATATTTTTTTTTCGAAATCACCTAATTCAGGTACACGTTGGTACATTAAAGCATCGTCGAATTCCTGTTGGTAGAAACTTAGGTGTAGGACATAAAAAGCAATAATTTGATTTTCAAGCAAGGGGAGAAGATTGTTTGAGGCTTCAATAACTGGAGCGCCATCATTAAGAAAATTTAAAAAACTTTCCGCAAGTTCAGAGTCATTCCACAGATTGAGCAATTCATCTTCAAGTTCTGATAACTCGTCAGTATCAACATTTTCTTCGGTAAGTAGTTCTTCGTGAAGTTGAATAATGTAAATGAGATTATCTACGAGATTTAACCAATAAAATTTTAACGATGAATAATTATCAAAGCAATCGTCTTGAAGTATATCACACAATTGATCTAGGAAATCGGTATCCACCACATCGGTGCTAAAGCCTCGTTTGAAATCGCCTCTTAAATCTTCAATGAAGTCTGCGTAACTTTTCTCGACATTTTTTTTTAGCTTGTTGTGAAAATCTTTTGAAAACAATTGGCTCTTCATTTACTGAATCCTGTTGAGGCTACTAGGAAAGAATTAATTTAGTGGATAATTTAAATGGCTGGGAAGGTGGGGATCGAACCCACGACCAATAGATTAACAGTCTACTGCGCTACCGCTGCGCCACTTCCCAATAATCGAAAGAAATAAGTCTTCAAGTTATAAAAATTAAAGGACTAAATGTCTAGATCTTTTTTTACAACATGATTCGTATTTTGCCAAGCGGTTGAAAAGACATAAAGATAAATTCAAGCACCTTCTTGACAAATTCGCTCAAGTTATAGTGCAAGGTGACGATAAGATAAATTATGGCCGCACCTAACATTTTAATAATGAAACTTTTGAGAATAATAACACCAGAAGAAATTGGTGAAATTGCAACCAAGCACAATGGTGGAAAGTTTTTATCACTTACAGATCTTGTTACAGAGAGAGTAGAGCAAAGAATATATCGTGATTTCTCCTCTACTGAATCAATGAATGAAATTCACGATGTCTATAACTCGAATGCAAAAATACTTCCTTTTAAAAAAGTAACCTCCGAGCTATTGAGTGAGGAGGAAGCACCAATAGAAGCAGTTGCACTAACAGAACTTGCAAAGGTAGAGTTGAAAAAGGCTGATGTTAAAATAAATGCTATAAGTGAAACGATTGAACATAAAGAAAATGAAAATATGTCCTCTTTTATATTAATTGAAAAAGCTCGTTTGAAAAAATCACAACAAATTTTAAAACAGAAAGAAATAATTGATCTTTATCAAAAAAATTCTAATGTTGATGTTGAACAAATTAAAAGTAGCAATACTAATTTTGAACAATCGCGAGAAGCTGGAGTTCTTGTAAACAAGAAGCAATATTGAACAGAGTTTGGATTTATCTTCCATTAATGGCAATGATGTCTGTACTTTATTCGAAAATATTCTTCAAAAAAACAATAGAAGTAAATTTCAAGTAAGTACACATACCAGTGTCCTTGCTTCAAGTGAACAGTTTGAAAATCTAATTAGAGATCAAGTCCAATAATAGATTTAATATCTTCTGCCTCGTCACTTAAAACTTCTAAACTAGCCATTTGATAAACACAAGCATCAACGGTTGTAAGGGCTGCAGGACGATAATTTCCAGAGTTTTTAACACCACCAAAAGGCAATTTTGCTGAAGCACCGACCGTGGAGCGATTAAAATTAATCAATCCCGAATCAATCTCTTCTACACATAATTGAAAGATTTGAGGATCTTTACTAAAGACTGCTGCAGCGAGACCGTATTCAGTGGCGTTGGCAATTTTGATTGCCTCATCAATCGTATCGTAAGGAATGAAAGTAACATTTGGTCCAAAGATTTCACTGTGTAAAAAATGACTGTCGTTATTCCATTTCTCACTCAAGTGAATTGAAGGTGTCACGTAATAACCCTTTTTTGCCTTTTCTAAATGCTTTCCTCGCATAATTTCTTGAATGCCTTCCCTTTTTGCCATTCCCATAAACAAGAGATAGGCATCAACAGCTGCTTGATCAACAAGTGGACCCATAAAGGGCTCTTTGGTGTACTCAACAGGATGATCGATAATGATTTTTTTTGCCATATCATGAAACTTATCAATAAATTTTTCATGAATGCTTCTATGAATTGCCACAATAGAAGTAGATGTACAACGTTGACCAGTCGTTAAGAAACATGATTTTAATAATTCTTGAAGTGCATGGTCGAAGTTGGCATCATAATGAAGGATTGTTGTATTTTTTCCACCAAGTTCCAGAGAAACTAATTTAGATAAATCGTAGTGAGTAATATCTAAAATTTTTTTTCCTACTTCCTTTGAGCCAGTGAAGAAAACTCCTTTGATAGTTTTTTCTTTGAGCAAGCGTCTTGCAACTTCACCATCGCCTTGGATGAGGTTGATTACTCCCTCCGGAAATCCAGCAGCTTTGAAACATTCAATTAAAAGTTGAGCAGAATAACACGTTTTCTCTGAAGGTTTAAAAATTATTGAATTTCCTGCAACTAGAGCACTCAATATTTGACCGTTGGCTAAGTGGCATGGAAAATTAAAAGGCCCGATAATCAAGGAGGGGCCGAGGGGTTTAAAATAGATATGACCATTTGTTTTAGGCATTATATTTTCAAAATGTTTATTTTGAATTCGTGGGAGTGAATCTTCTATGGTTACATTTATTTTGGTGATTACAGAAGCCACTTCTGTCTTAGACTCCCAAAGTGGTTTTCCCATTTCATAAGAGATAGCTTCAGCTATTTCATCTTTTCTTTTTAAAACTTCATCTTGATACTTTTTTAAATAAATATTTCTTTCTTGCTGAGAAAGTCGTTTCCAGTATTTAAAACCAAAATTAGCAGATTCAATGACTTTATCAACATCTTTATAATCAATCGGAGTGCTCCAAAGTAACAAAGAGGTGTCGGCAGGACAGTATCGCATGATAGAAGTTTCAACTGCAGCAGGACCAGTTGTAGGTGGCAGATGAAAGGAGTTATTATAGTAATTTCCCAAAATTTGATATTTCATAATTCACCTTAAAAAAATGTTAAAAATAAGTAGCAAATGTATTAAAATCCTCACTCAAGCCTAAAGTTTTAGCTTCCTCTGGATCGATAATAAAACGATTTGGAGTTCCACGATTTAAATTTCCAGAAATGTAAGCTGCCCTAAAGCCGCCATCACTCAAAGGAAGGCTAGCTAAAATACTTGTCTTGTCACTTTTGATTATAGATTCACGAATGAGAATTTCACATTCAAACATCTCTTTAACTGGTTTTATGTCTTTCATTTTAGCCCGATAATGAGGGCCGCCATCAAAAGGATCAACTTCATTTGTATATTTAAAACCAATGCTTTCTAGCATTTTTTTAACAGGGGCTGTATCTTCACCAACTTTACCAATAGCATTTCTAGCTTCGATTGGAAGGAGAGTTAGGTAGATGGTGTCTGCGGGAAATAAGCTTAAAATAAATTCTTTGTTACTTCGAGATAATATATCTGCATCGTGGTATTCCATGTTTAAAAAGCGTCGACCTATGGCCTCCCACAATGGTGCGTGACCTTCGCTATCAAAAGGAGGCATCAATTCAGAATGAATTTCTTCCTTGAATCTTTTTTTATTCATCGCCATATAGAGAAATCGTACATAAGAAAGTTGCTTTCCAAGTTTTTTATCACTCTTTCTATAAGCAGGATCTAAAATTAAGCCACCAATTTCTGTTGGCCCATTTGTATCCAAGCCTAGCTTGAGAGTTCCATGAATGAAGCCAGTGTTAAGTGATTTTGAAAATTTATTTTCTTGTGAAACACTGAAGTAATAATGAGGCTCATCCTCAGTACCGTGCTGAGCGTGAATCATCGAGGCACCAATAATTCTCTTTGCCTTTACATCTTCAAGAACAAATAAATAATAATTTTCCCAAAGATTTTTTGAAGGATTATTAAATGATCTTATTGAACTCTCAATTTTAGATTTAATAATTTCTCGATCAGGCGGTAGATTGATGAACAATACCAATTGACTTAAGTCATATAGATCATCGAGGTCATTAATACTTGCTGCTCTTAGAGTGTACATTTTTTTTCCTAAATAACTTCAAGTATCGTTCTTTCTAATATTGAAAAAATTTCTTGAATATGCTCTTCTAGTAAAGATAATGGAAGTAAAAACCGAACACGAGTAGGTTCTTTTCCAGCAGAAAAAGAAATAATACCATTTTCAAAAAGTGTCTTCATAAATTTATTTGTAGTTTCTGTTGTTGCGTCACCAACTTCAAATGAGAGCATAGTACCTACACCACCATAGTAAGGAATTTTTCCTTTGCAACTACCCTCAGATAACCTTTTAAATTGCGATTTAAACAATTCCTCTATTTCTTTAATACGACCATTTTCTCCATAAAAATTACCTTCTGTAAGATAACGTACAATGGCTTTACCAGCATTCATTGAGGCAATGGAGCCATTAAAAGTTCCAGCGATTAGACCTGGTTTTGGATTGAGTTCTTCAGTGTAAAATGTTCCACAAGCTTGAAGTACTTTTCCCACGGTAACGACATCGACATATTCATCAAGACCGAACATTTGAAAGGCAAATAATTCATGTGTACGTGCAAACGATTGCACTTCATCGACCCAAACATAGATCCCGTGTGACTTTGCCCATTTAAATATACCTTCATAATATTCTTTCGTGCCGTAAATGAATCCGGCTTCCCCTTGAATTAATTCAATGGTAATTGCACAATAAGTATTGCCATTTTTTTTAATTAGATCATCGAGAGCATCGAGTGTCATTTCGAGTGATTTTTCTGGGTTTTTATAGTCAAAGTGAGGAACATGATCCACAGAAATAGTTTGTGGCATTCCTTCCCTATAGGCGGGGTTATAAGTTACATCCTGCATAGCAATTGATCGTCCAGCAAATGATTTTTGAAAAGCAATCAAACGATAGTTAGGCGCCTTTTTTTGCCATAATATTTTGAGTGCAGTATCACCAGCAAAAGATCCAGAACACGAAAACCAAAAATGTTTAAGCTTTGATTTTTTTACAGCATTTAGCAAAGTTTGAGAAAGCTCATATGGCTCTTGGTAAGAGAGTAGATTGCCGGCCATCATTGTATCAGAGGTAGCTGCTTCCAAATTTGCCTTGATATAAATCGGATGAGAATGGCCAAGTAAATTAACACCAATTGCGTTTATTAGATCATATTTTATAGATCCATCTATAAGCTCGACAAAGGGTCCGTGGCCTCGACCTGAAGCCATAAATGGATAAAAAAAACCTCTACCTTTGAGTTGTTCAAATTCTTTAAGCTTCTGAGTTAAGATTTCTCTCTTTTCTTGATCAGCCGCTTTGATATGGTCATATTTTTGTTGCTCTATCAAAATGGCAGAAAACAATTTATTAAAATGATCGTGAATCTCGTTTGATTGAACTCCAATTGCCATGAAAATTCCTTATAGAATAAATGAATAGTGCTTAAATTTTAATATAGAGGATGCTTTTTCTCGCTTGCAAACTACTTGCTATGGGCGATAATTATTTTATGAAAAATAATAACATAGACCAAATGATAAAGTCACCTTCGGTAAGCGGGACACTTAATTTTGAACAGCTGTATGTTAAAAAGGAATTTAAAGCCGCTGCAAATTGGCTTATTCAAAATAAGCAACAATATAGCTCGGGTATTTTTCATTATAATTTGGGAACAGTCTATTCAAAAATGGGTGATTATTCCGCTGCAAGATTTCATTTGGAAAAAGCCATTAAGATGGGCTACATCAATTCATCTTCATTAAATAATCTAAACTTTATTAAATCTCAACTCCAGGTTGATGATATTTCTACCTCGAATAGTGTGATTGATCAATTTATGAATTCATCACTTGCAGTGCCATCTTCTGCTTATCTTAGTATGACTTTAGTTATGATGATCATAGTTTTATTGCTCATTAAATCTAAAAAACTGGTGGGGAAAATGACAATTGCTACCCTGCTTGTTATAGCTTTATTCCCTTTGGCTTATTCAAGTTTATACCTTGACAGTGTTAATTATGCTGTCGCCTTTAAGGAAACCACTTTATATGAGGGACCATCTAAAATTTTCCAGGAAAAGGGTAAGATTAAAAGTGGCTCAAAAATTATTCTAGGTGAATATCGGGATGGCTGGTTCTATGTAAAGTATCCAATTTCTCTTGCGGGCTGGGCAAGCAAAGACCAATTAGGGCAATACTAGCTAGGAGAAAATGCTATGAAAATGTCTTATGAAAAAGAAATCAAAGATGCGACAAGTGATAAATTAGAGCTTACGAAAAAGATCGATTTTTCGATGATGAAATATCTTTGGATGGCAAATCCATTAAGCAGTACGAGAAAAAACTCAATACCTAGATTTTTAAGAAACATAGAATTACTTAAAAATTTTTCAGACAATGAATTAAGAATTCTTGCGAAATATATGCACAATCGCAAATTCACAGAAGAAGAAGTAGTTTTTAGAGCTGGTGAAATTGGTATTGGTTTTTATTTTATCTTTTCAGGAACCGTTGAACTTAGTCACGATGAACTTGGCGGCGAAGTTAGTAAAGACAAATTTCTTATCCTCGATGAATTTGGATATTTTGGAGAACTCGCACTTTTGCAAGAAGGAAATCAAAGAACAGCTACTGCAGTAGCAAGAAATAAATGTGAGTTAGTCGGTATTTTTAAGCCAGATTTAGACACTTTAATCGTAAGACATCCAATTGTTGCAACCAAGTTAATACAATCAATTTCAATTGCATTGGCAGACAGACTTTATTATTTGACCAGTGAAGCTAATAAAATGTTCAAGAGAATAAAACAATTGGAAGCAAAACATGATTCTGAGTAACCGAAAGAATATTTCAAAAATTCAAATTGTTTTTTTTATAGCTATAATAGTTTTGTTTTGCTCTTTGGTGCTAGCTCTACCTAGAATATCAATTCCCCTCTCTCTAGCTTATATTCTTTCATTGGCACTAACACCGATAGTGAATTCACTCATGGCTTTGCGATTGCCTAAAACGTTAGCGACTCTCTTAATTTTTATTTTCTTAGGAGTATTAATTGGTTTGCCCCTTGTGAAAATAATTCCACTGCTCTCAGCAGAGACTCAAAACGTACAAAATATAATTCCCAAGATAGAGCAATTTATTATTTTACAATTTCAATACCTGAGAGAGTTTGTAAAATTGAAAACAGGTCATGAGATAAGTGATGTCTATGTCTATCAAGGACTAGAGCAGCTTCAAGTATGGTCAACTTCATTCGTGGTAAAAATTCCAAATTATTTTGCCAATTTAATGGAGTGGATTTTCCTTGTTCCTTTTTTTACTTTTTTTATTATTCGCGATTCACATTCTTTTCAAAAAACACTGCTAAGTTTCACGCCAAATAGTATTTTTGAGCGTTTTTACTACGTTATTCATGTTTTCAATCGCCAATTAGGTAATTACTTTTTTGCTAAATTTGTTGAAGCTATTATTGTTGGGGGAATTATTACTATTGGGCTGTTGTTGCTCGATGTAAAGTTCGCAATAGTTTTAGGCTTCATTGCTGGATTGACAAATATTGTTCCTTACGTTGGTCCTTTTCTTGGGGTAATTCCTGCTATTGTCCTAGGGATGGTTGAATACAGTATGACCTCTGCAACTATGGGGGCTGTGTTGAGTTTATATGCTATAGCAAACGTTGTTGATATTTTCTTTGTTTTTCCCTTTTTAGTATCCAAAATTGTTAATCTTCACCCAATGATAGTTGCTGTAAGTGTTATTGTAGGTTCTCATTATTTAGGAATTACTGGAATGGTAATATCTATTCCAGTAGTTGCCGCGATCAAACTAATCATTACAGAAATTTACAATGAAATTTACACCGAACGCTCCAGATGATACGATCTTTCAAATAAGATTTACTATCTGGAGAGCTCATTGAGAATTTTGAATTTATTATTAATAATATCCTTAACTTTTCTAGTCTATTCTTGTGCAACCACTAGACCAACTGGCAGTACCGAAGCGGAAATTTTATTCAAGGAAGCAAAAGAGCTAGTTTCAAAATCTCGCTATATTCAAGCAACAGAAAAGCTCAATTCAATTCGTTCACAATATCCTTATAGTTTTTATGCAACCCATGCGGAATTGCTTCAGGCTGATATTCTATTTTCTCAAGAAAATTATATGGAAGCTGCCTCTGCTTATATATTGTTTAGGGATTTTCATCCTAAATATACAGAACTTGGTTATGTAATATTTAGAATTTCAGAATCTTTCTATCGTCAACTTCCAGCGACTTTT
>CANFNL010000108.1 GCA_947448205.1 Bacteriovoracaceae bacterium | reverse complement strand
TTTGGTGGGGACTTATCCTCATTCTCATCTTTTCGGTCAAATTAGGCCTCACTCCTGTTTCGGGAAGAATCGATCTAACTTTTGATATACCACTTTTTTCTGGTTTATACTTAGTAGACACTCTCCAACAAAGTGTTGTTAAAACAGATGGCCTGGCACCTTTTTGGAGTGCTCTAAAACATCTTATACTCCCCTCGATTGCTCTAGGAACAATTCCTCTAGCGGTTATCGCCAGAATGACAAGATCGTCAATGCTTGAAGTTTTAGGCGAAGATTATATAAGAACTGCAAGGGCTAAAGGCCTCTCTAAAAAAAGAGTCATTTATATTCATGCACTCAGAAACGCTTTAGTCCCAATCGTTACAACCCTGGCGCTTTTATTTGGATCAATTATCACCGGCGCCATTTTAACTGAGACAATATTTTCATGGCCGGGAATTGGCAAATGGATAGTTCAAAGTATTACCGCTAGAGACTATCCCGTTATCCAAGGTGGTGTTCTGATTATTTCATTTATCATCATCATGACCAATATCCTTGTCGATTTCCTTTATTATTTATTAAATCCCAAGATGAGAAATTAGGCATAATCATGAAGATTTTTTTTAGTGAACTTTACTTTGAATTAAAAAAGAATCGTGGTGCCATGATTGGAATAATTTTTATTTTGGTGTGCCTGCTTATTGCTCTCTTTGCACCACTAATAGCTCCACACAACCCAACAGAAGTTTTCCCCGAAGCCTTAAGACTTCCACCATCTTTTATTGAAGGAGGAAGAAAGGGATTTTTTCTTGGAACTGATGATATTGGTCGCGATATATTAAGCCGGCTGATTTATGGCTCGCGAATTTCCCTCTCTGTGGGATTTAGTGTTGTTATCATCTCCCTTATAGTAGGTACTTTTTTAGGTGTTCTCTCAGGCTTTTATGGGGGAATTATCGACAGAATTATCATGAGAATAACTGATCTCATAATGTCACTGCCAAGTATTTTATTTGCCATTGTCATCGTCGCTGTTTTAGGTCCTGGTATCACTAATGCCATTGTTGCTGTCAGTATTGTGGCAGTTCCCAATTTTATAAGAATTATTCGTTCCCAAGTAATGGTTGAAAAAAATCGGCAATACGTATTGGCGGCTAGACTTTTTGGTGCCGGCAATTTTAGAATTATGTTCGTAGAAATTCTGCCAAATTGCATGGCCCCCTTGATTGTTCAAGCAAGTCTTGGCTTTAGCGATGGTATTTTAAATTGTGCGGCCTTAGGCTTTTTAGGTCTAGGTGCTCAAGCACCAATGTCAGAATGGGGTACAATGCTCTCAGATGCGAGAAGTTTTATTGAAAGCTCTCCTTGGATGGTGACTCTGCCTGGAGCCTGTATACTCTTAACCGTTTTGTCCTTCAACCTTCTTGGCGATGGTCTTCGAGATGCTCTGGATCCTCGCTTAAAAAAACAGAATTAAAATGAAAACTCCATTACTATCTGTAAAAGATCTCAATATTTACTTTCACTCCGATAATGTCCAGCGGCCTATCCACGCCATACGAGACCTTTCATTTTCTATCATGGAAGGTGAAATGCTAGGAGTCGTTGGAGAATCAGGATCTGGAAAAAGTATTACTAATCTCGCCTTGATGGGACTCCTTGGAGAGAGTGCCAAAATTTCTGCTATGGAGTGCAAGTTTAATAACAAAAACCTTCTCTCACTTACTCAATCTCAATGGCAAAGTGTTCGTGGTGGTGAAATTGCCATGATCTTTCAAGACCCTATGACGGCACTAAATCCTTTTTTGACTGTGGAATTTCAGTTAGTCGAAGTCATCCTTGCTCATAACTCTGATAAGCTCAACAAGCGTCAGGCAATAGATAAGGCACTAGATTTACTCAACCAAGTCGGCATCTCCTCTCCAAAAGAGCGATTAAAATCTTATCCATTCGAATTATCTGGAGGAATGGCCCAAAGAGTAATGATTGCCATGGCGATATCTACCAATCCCAAACTTTTAATAGCTGATGAGCCGACAACCGCATTAGACGTCACTATTCAAAAACAAATTCTCACCTTAATTAAAGAACTACAAATTAAAAAAAATATGGCGGTTATTTTAGTGACTCACGATCTTGGTGTAGTCAGTGAATTTAGCGAACGCACACAAGTCATGTATGCGGGTGAAATTATCGAGAGTGGATCAACTCATCAAATAATCAATCATCCTCGCCACCCATATACTCTTGGATTGCTAAGCTCAAGACCAGGGGCCATTGCTAGAAATGCCAAAACACTCCTCCCCTCAATCGGAGGTATTGTTCCGGCATTCCATCAAAGACCTAATGGCTGCCAATTTAATCCCCGCTGCCAGTTTGTTAAAGCCGATTGCCAAAATCACCAAATTGAATTCATTGAAGGATCGCGCTGTTTATACCCACTCTCCGTCGCCTTAGAGAGATCATCAACATGAATGAACTATTAAGTGTAGAAAATCTACATAAGCATTATGAAATAAAAAAGTTATTTCATTCAAGTCGCCAATTAAAAGCAATTAATGATATTTCTTTTCACTTAAGTAAAAATGAAAACCTCGGTATAGTTGGTGAATCTGGCTGCGGCAAAAGTACGCTGGCGAAGGTTCTAACTAAACTTGAAAACAAAACATCAGGAGAAATAGAGATCAACGGAAAAAAAATAGATCTCGTTGATAAAAATGAATTCCATTCTTTAATTCAAATGGTTTTTCAAGACCCTTACCAATCTCTTAATCCCAGAAAAAAAGCATTGGATATTATAGCTGATCCTTTAGTTATAAATACTCAACTCTCTGGCGACGAGAGAAAAAATAAAGTTATAGAGATGATGAAAAAAGTTGGACTCCGCGAGGAATTTGCTTCTCGCTACCCACATCATTTTAGTGGTGGTCAACGCCAAAGATTAGGTATTGCCCGGGCACTCATGCTGCACCCAAAAATTCTTATTTTGGATGAACCTGTATCGGCCCTTGATGTCTCAATTCAAGCGCAAGTTTTAAATTTATTGTTAGAGTTGCAACAAGAATTTCAACTATCCTATATCTTTATTTCACACGATCTTTCAGTCATTCAACACATGTCCGATAGGATTTTAGTAATGTACCTAGGCCGCATTGTTGAATACGGTTCTAGAGATGAAATTTTTAATAAACCACTCCACCCCTATACCAAGATACTGCTTGAGAGTGCACCAAAAACTAATCGTGAAAAAATTTCTCATCATGTTTTAAATGGTGAACTTCCCAGTGCTCTCAATCTACCTAAAGGTTGTGCCTTTGCTCCTAGATGCCCAATTGCCAGTGATCAATGCAAGCACGAAGTGCCCGAATTAAAAAATATCCACAATAGAGATGTTGCCTGCTTTAACGCTTAAATTGACTCAATTTTGTGTGATGGGCTTGAGGAAAGAAGTAATTTAAAACCTCGTGTAGTAATCATTCCAGAATTTTTGGGCTTCACGACTTGCTCGTTTTTTATCATTTGTAATAGCTTCAAGCCTTCTCTCTAGAGTCTTAAACGTATATGCTGGAATAAGCACTCTTTGTTGATAATCAACTAAGCTTTGTTTTTTTAAATCGTCTGAAATAAACGAGAATTCCGGGTAATTAAAGAGTTCAACTTCAGAAAAATAATACTTAATTCCCGGGATGCGCTTAACTGCAATAGAAGAATCAAAAAAAGTGGCTTCCGCCCGCACATCACGAATAAATATTTGAGTCTCTAAATTAAGTTCTTTACTTAGATCACTATAGACTAAAGCATCTGCCTGAGCATTATCTCCAAACATAAGGATATGTAAATTTTCGCCTTCGATAACATCTATATTTTTTTGAACCTGTTGAATAATTTGCTTAATCACTGCATATTTAAACTCATAAGTAGATTGTTTTGTTTTAATGGTTTTCAAAGTCGAGCGACCGATAGGAAAATTATTTTTTACTAACCATTTTTGAGCATTAAATGTCAGATCAACTGCAGCAGATACATAATAATACTCAACACTCTCATTATGTTTTAATTCATTTAATTTAATTTCATTAAACAAATCACGCATTTCAAGATAAGGAATTTTTTTTAAGAAGTGATAGGCTTCTTCTGCTGGCTTTCCCATTGAATTAGCTTTTTTTAAAGTATCATCAATATCTGAGATTACAATCGTCTTCGCAAAAAGCTGTGAGGAATATAAGAAAAAACTTAAGAGGGCGATTAATCCAGTTTGAATAGAAAAGAATCGATTCATAAAACCCTCACTGCATAAAATCTTTATTTTTAAACATCGTTAAACTATGATAACTCTCAAGAGATTGTATAGCAAAATTAAAGGATGAAACAAACATGGGGCTAATGTATATTTTCCCGATAAACGAAGTGGAAGAATCTGACAGGATTGATCTGATAACAAATCCAATTGATCAAAAGAAAACTCTCGTTTTAAAAACCTATGGATTGCCAATGATATTTTGGGGATACCTAGCTGCCTGCCTAACTGTAATCGGGGCCATGTGGCTGGCAATTCATGCAGTTATTGAAAAGATTCTCACTTATCAAGATCCAACTTTGATCTTTCTAGGATTATTAGTTAAATACACTCTAATTTTGAGTCCAATCGTGCTCTTGGGTTTTTTTTTCTATGAAAAGAAAATTCACAAATCTGGACTGATACTAAAAATAGTTTATAAAGTTTTTTTTATCCCTATAGCTTTTAAAACTATAAAAATGGATGATTCTTCTGCCCTAGTCGTCGATCATTTTATGGATTCACCAAATATGGCAAAAATTCATAGCAAAGCTGAATTAAAGGGCTTTGAAAACAAAGGCTACTTTGAACTTCATGCAAAAAGTGGTGGCAAAAATATCTTTATAGATCGGCACTCAAGAAAAATAGATCTTGAAAAAATGAAAGATCTACTGAGCCGTTATTAAAAATTTTATAAAGCCTTAACCGCGAAACTTTTTAAAATCTTTATCGGAACCTGGAATTTCTTTAGCTTGTTTTTTTATTTGTTTATCCACTTTAACCTGCTCTAATCTTTCATCACGAAGCTTTTGCTTTTCTGGAGATAGCGGACGAGTGTACTCTTGCTTTTCATAATCAACTTTATCAGTATCAAAAAACTTCGGACGTTTGCCTCCGGCCAACTTTTTAGGAGCAGCAGACTCACTTGCTGTTTGAGATTTTTCCCAATGATTTTTCCAAGTTTCAGATTTTTTTAAATTCTCGGCAGCTTCCAATGTTCGCTCGGCTTCTCTTTCATTTTTTATTTTTTGAATGTCTGAATCTTTGCGAACTTTGGTCGGTAATTTTTTTTTAGCAAACTGAGAAGTTTTACTCTTTAACTTATCTTCATCAGTTGCTTTATCATGCTTAGTAATATCAATAGTAACATCGCCAGTCACACAAGTTTGACAAGCTAAGCGCTCCTTAGTGATGTGAAAAACATTTCCCAAAAGCTTAAGTTCTTCAAAAGGAGGAGGTGTAATATAGTCTTCTCCAGAAACAATCTTAATAATACAGTCGCTACAAGTTGCATGTCCCCCACAACTGGATTTCACATACACATTTTCTTCTCGAAGCGCTGCTAATAAATTCTTTCCTTCTTCAATTTCTACTACAAGCCCAGAAGGCTTAAGTGTTACTTTATGTTTCATTACAGATTCAATCCTTTTATAAATTCTTTTTAATTTGTCCTTCAATTTTCTCGAGAATTTTTGTCTTGAGTGGACGAAGGAGAAACGAGAGATCCAAATCGACTTTACAATATTCTGGAAAAAAGGCTAAATCGAGTGTGAAGCCACTCCCTTTTGCTTTCACAACTTTTTGCTCATCATCATAACTGACGTCAGCAGTAACTTGAAATTTTTCGATGTACTCAGGCGTGATAAGTGTCTTTACTTTTTTAAAAGCATCTTCGGCATTAGTCACATTTGTATAATTTATTTTTAAACTCATTAATTTTTTCCAGTCGAGCCAAAACCTCCAGCTCCTCTTGCTGTATCCGAGAGTACTCCACTTGCCACTGAATAGGTTGCTTGAATAACCGGGGCCATTACAAGTTGGGCCACGCGGTCTCCATGATTAATGACTTCATCTTTTACGCCAAGATTTCCTAATATAATTTTAACTTCACCACGGTAATCACTATCAATTGTTCCAGGAGAATTTAAAACCATAAGTCCTGTCTTAAAAGAGAGACCCGATCTCGGGCGAACTTGGACTTCATAACCAAAAGGGATTTCCATCGAAAGACCAGTAGGAACGAGAACTCGCTCCCCTGGTTTAATAATTATCTGATCTCGATTTTCCAAACTAGCTCGAACATCTGCTCCAGCGGCACCATGAGTCTCATAACTAGGAAGGGGAAAGCTCTCATCATAATGAGAGAGCTTTTTAACGTTTACAGTAATCATATTTCATTTGATCCCAAAAAATATTTTTAAGCTTTTTTCTTATTCGCTTCAACTGCTTTTGCAGACAATTTAATACGACCCATTTTATCTAATTCCATAACTTTAACTTGAATCATCTGACCTTCTGATAAGTAATCGCCAACATTTTGAACACGATCATCTGAAAGTTCAGAAACATGAACAAGTCCAGAAATTCCAGCAAATTCAACAAAGGCTCCATATTCTTTTATTGAATCAACTCTAGCTAAATAGACTGCTCCAATTTCTGGGCCATTGATTTGAAGATCTATAGTGTTGATACAAGTTTTTAGCACTTCAGGATCTGATCCTAAAACTTTAACCATTCCTTCTTCTGTGATTTCGATTGTCACTTTGTATTCTTCTTGAAGTTTTTTGATATTTTTTCCACCAGGTCCAATTAAGGCTCCAATTTTATCTGTTGGAATATTAACTGTCATAATTGTTGGAACCCCTGGTTTAAATCCATCTCGTGGAGCTGTTATGGTTTTTGCCATTTCTCCTAGGATATGCATTCTTCCTTTATAAGCTTGTCCAATAGCATCCTCGATAATTTGTGGAGTAAGACCAGTAATTTTGATATCCATTTGAATAGCCGTTACACCATCTTTTGTTCCAGCAACTTTAAAATCTAGATCACCAAGATGATCCTCGTCACCTAAAATATCTGTTAAGATTTTATATCTCGCTCCATCAGTGATTAATCCCATCGCAATACCTGCAACTGGATTGACAATTGGAACTCCGGCATCCATTAAGGCCATTGATCCAGAACAAACTGAACCCATTGAAGATGATCCGTTTGATTCTAAAACTTCACAAACCACTCTTGTCGTATAGGCAAATTTTTCTTGAGCAGGCATGACTGCTTTAAGTGCTCGCTCGGCAAGATTTCCATGTCCTAATTCTCTTCTTCCAGCTCCGCGAGATCCTTTAGCCTCTCCAACAGAGAATGCAGGAAAGTTATAGTGAAGGTAAAATTTATCGTAATTTAGCCCTGTAATACGATCACTCATTTGATCACCAAGAGATCCACCAACCGTAACAGTGGCCATTACTTGAGTTTCACCGCGAGTAAACAAAGAAGATCCGTGAGGGGCATTTAAAATTGAGACCTCAGTTTCTATTTTTCTAACTTCATCAAGTTTTCTTCCTGCAATTCTTTTTCCTTCAGAGAGAATATCGTTTCTCATCATATCATATAAAAGTCCATCAACGGCCTTGTATGCTTCCTTAGAAGCCCCTTTGTCATCTTTTAATCCAAATAATGTTGGATCAGCTTTAATGGCATCTGTAACAGATTTATTAAGAGCACGAACAGCATCCTGACGTTGCATTTTATCATTGATAGCTAAAGCTGCTCTGGCTTGAGCAGAAAAATCAGCAGCAACTTTTGAGCTTAAAGTTGTATTGGCTTCAGCTGATGTATAGCTTCGTTTCTTCTTCCCAATTTCTTTTTGCATTTGATCGACAATTGCACAAAACGATCTAATTTGTTCGTGACCAAAATTAATAGCTTCCAAAACTTCTTTTTCCGGAACGATTTTAGCTTCACCTTCAACCATTAAAATAGCATCTCTTGAAGCAGTAATTGCAATTTCTAAATCCGATTTTTCCCAATCTGCAAAATTAGGATTGATGACAAGCTTTCCACCAATTCGACCAACTTTACATGTTCCTAGAGAAGCCGAAAAAGGAATGTCTGAGATGGCAATGGCCGCAGAAGCCCCTAGGCCAGCAAGAACTTCAGGATCACCGGCCTCGTTATATGAGAGCACTGAACAAGTAACAACAGTGTCGAACATATAATCACTTGGGAACATTGGGCGAAGACCGCGGTCAATAATTCTACAAGTTAAAATTTCTGAAGTCGAAGGACGATTTTCACGTTTAATGAATCCACCCAAAAATTTTCCAGCTCCATAAAATTTTTCTTGGTATTCAACAAGAAGAGGGAAAAAATCTTGCCCATCCTTTAATTCTCTGGCCGAACACACAGCGACGAGTACCTGAGTTCCATTACAACTGACGAGAACAGCACCGTCAGCTTGTTTAGCTAAACGACCTGTTTCGATGGTGACTTCTTTTCCACCATAATTGATTTTGTATTCCTTTTTGTTTTCGTTCATTTCTAGATCTCCATCTAAATTGTTGTTGGATGGAAAGTCATAAGGTTTAGTTTGGACTTAAAAGATATTTCAATAATGTGTTCAATTCAAATGTCGCTTCGAGCTCATCATTCAAATATCCCTCAAATTCCTTGACTTAAACTACTGACTTTCCTCGATTTATTTTAACTGTTTAAAACAAAAAAGGAACCCGAAGGTTCCTTTTTTTCTTTGATTTTTATTTTCTTAGTCCAAGCTTTTTAATTAATGCTTGGTATTTAGCTTCATCAGTTCTCGACATATAAGAAAGAAGTCTCTTTCTTTGTCCAATTAGCTTCATAAGTCCTCTATTTCCAGAGTAGTCATGTTTATTTTTAGCAAAATGTGGCGCCAGATTGTTTATGCGTGCAGTAACTAGAGCAACTTGAACAGCAATACAACCACTGTCTTTTTCTGATGAACCGAACTCTTTACCAAATTCAGTAACGATTTTTTTTGATTCTTCTGTAGTAATCATAAATTCTCCTCGCCAATAGCCTAGTTTAAAAAAACCAAGATAGAGGTGTATATTAATAGTTTTAGTGTTTTAGCGGATAAATTCGGACATGTAAACCTTTAAATTATTAATCAATCGCTCTTCAATCTGCCTTATGCGCTCTCTAGAAACACCATATTGATCAGCAATACTTTGAAGCGATGCAGGAACTTCAGAAAGTAGCCTCTTTTCAAAGATTTCACGATCCCTTACTTTTAGGTCAGCTAAGAATATCTTTAAATGATCTTTTAAAATCTCAACTCCTTGCAAATCCGCCAGGCGATCATCCACTGGAATATCATCTTCATTAGTAAGAATATCACCTAAGCTTGGACCATCATTATCGAGCTTAGCCTCAATTGATAGCTCGCCACCACTATTGCCTAAGCGCTTATCCATAACG
>CANFNL010000107.1 GCA_947448205.1 Bacteriovoracaceae bacterium | reverse complement strand
TTTGCGTGTTTATGACTGGCAGTGTTTAAATATCATTTGGGTGGTAGGTTTTGGCCATCATTTTCCAACTTCGATCGTTCTTTCTAATTCGCGAACATTTCCAGGCCATGCATAATCTTTCATGACTTTTTTTGCACTTGAATCAAAGACTATCCTTCTCTCCCCCTTCTTGATAAAATAATCAATGAGCGTATTGAAATCATCCGGTCTTTCACGAATTGGCTTGAGAGTTACGTTAAAACCTTCTATTCGATAGAAAAAATCTGCTCGAAATTCTTCTTTTTGGATTTTTAATTTCAGATCTTCACAAGTGGCACTTATTAAGCGAAATTCTGACTTAACAGTCTTCTCTGAACCAAGGGGATAAAAAGATTTTTCCTCAATAGCTTTTAATAACTTCTTTTGAATTGATAAAGGCATAGTTGCAATTTCATCAAGAAAAAGAATTCCTCCATCGGCAAGCTCTAGCATTCCTTTTTTATTTTTAGAGGCTCCGGTAAATGCTCCTTTCTCATACCCGAAAAGTTCTGACTCAATAAGATTCTCAGAAATTTCAGCACAATTAAGATGAACAAAGGGACACTTTGCACCCTGTAATTCATGAATAAATTTTGCTAAAAATGTTTTCCCCGTCCCACTTTCTCCATTTATCAAAATGGGTCTTTGACCAAGAAGGGCTTGATCGATAATTTCCAATTCACGAGTTAAGGATTCATCATTTGTTAAAAAAATATCTTTTAATTTTTGAAGTGTTTGGTTTTTATTTTTAAGAAAAGTAAATTTTTTAAAAACAAGCTCAACGCTCGTTTTAGTGAAAGGCTTTGAGAGATAATCCCTGCAACCATTTTCATAAGCTGCTTCAACTATTTTTTCATCCTCACGTCCACTTAATACGACTCCGTAGATGTTTTTACTTTTGAGTATTTTTACAATTTCTAATCCAGCTAATTCGGATTCCAGATCCAAATCAACAAAAGCAAGATCAAAAGAGCGATCTTCCAATAAAACAATTGCTTCTTTTTTTGTCGGAGCTTCGAGAACTTCTCCAAAGTTTTCAAGTCTATTTTTAAGACTCATGCGCGAGAGTAAATCGTCTTCAACTAGGAGAATTTTTGGCTTTAATTGGTTCATAAAGTCGATATTAATGAAATTCTGGAGTGACTTCAATCAAAGCTTTGTGAGTCTATAAATTCTTCCTAGTGGCTTTCTACTTCCAAAGAACTAACTCTTGAAGTAACTATTTTCCCCACTAAATCGTAATCAAGAATTTCAGTGATCTCTACCATAACGAGGTCACCGACTTCGATTTGGATTCCATCTAAGTCATTGATAATTACTTTGCCGTCTATATCCGGGGCTTGACCTTCATGACGTCCTTGTATCAACAACTCAGTTTCTTCGTGTTCCCCCTCAATTAGAACAGGTATGACTTTACCTAGGTATAGAGAATTAAGTTCTCTAACAATCTCTCTTTGAGCTTCATAAAGCCTATCAAAACGTTCATCAATAACTTCTTGGCTTACTTTTGGTTGAAGTTTAAAGGCCGGTGTACCCTCTTCATCTGAATATCTAAAAATTCCCAAATGATTAAATCTTGCTTTTCTCACTCCCTCTAATAAAATTTCGAAATCATCTTCTGTTTCTCCAGGAAAACCCACAATAATTGAGGTTCTAAGAACAATTCCAGGAATACGCGATCTGATTTTGTCAATTCTTTCATGGATTTTTTCACCAGTGATTTTTCTATTCATGCGCTTTAAAACATTTGTAGAAAAATGCTGAACTGGCATATCCAGATACTTATTGATTTTTGCAGATGTTGCCATTTTTTCGATAACTTCATCGGTGAGCTCATCTGGATAAAAATAAAATAGTCTAATCCAGTCAATATTTTCAACTGACTCTAAGCCTTCTAACAAATTAAAAAGTTTATTATTTTCATCTAAATCCACTCCATAATCAGAGAGATCTTGAGAAATAAGATTGAGCTCCCGCACCCCTTCAGCTGCTAAATTCTTAGCTTCTTGCACGAGAGACTCAACCGTTCGAGAACGAAGTTTTCCTCTGAGTTTTGGAATAATACAAAAGGTACAATTACGATTACAGCCTTCAGAAATTTTTAACCAAGCTGTATAAAAGGGAGATGTGTTTAATCGTGGATCGTATTCTGTATGAATAAATTTTGGGATTTCTACAAAAGATTTTTTCTCTAGTCTTCCATCTTCCATTGCTTTTAACAGAAGTGTGATTTTGTTGTATTCCCCAGTACCGATGATTAAATCAGCTTCGGGAATTTCAGTCTCTAATTGTTCTGCGTATCTTTGGGCCATGCAACCCGAAATTACCAAAGCTTTGCATTGCCCATTTTCTGGATTCTTATAATCGGCCATATCTAAAATTGTTTCCACTGATTCTTTTTTGGAAGCTTCGATAAATGAGCACGTATTGACGATAATAACTTCAGCCTCACTTGGCTCTTCAGCAATAGAGTAACCATCAAGTCCTAAGTATCCCAGCATAACTTGCGAGTCGACTAAGTTCTTTGAACAACCGAGCGAAGTAAAAAAGACAGTTTTATCATTAAATAGCTTTGTTTCTAGTTCCACGGTTTAAACCTTATTTGAGTTACTAAATTGTAAATAAGACTAGATAGTATAGAATTAACGAATAATCAAAGCTCTTGGTGGTAATGTGAAAAAAATTCTGGCTCCTTTCGTTGTAACGGCGTTATTTTTGGCAAGTTGTTCGACTCGTGTCCTTAAAACATCACCTGCCCCCTCAATCGAACAGGTAAATGTTCTTAGGAATTCGCTGAATTCAAGCAAATTTACCCAAGAAATAGACGAAGGCAACTCCCTTAGCTTGGCCCGTGCCTATTTGGCTGCCATGAAGGCGCAGCAAGAGGGAGATAGAGTGGGAGCTTGTAGCCTCTTTTTAGAGTTAGCAGATTTAAAATCTTTTACATTATGGGATGCCGCCCGGATTCATTCCTTAATCAATTGTGAACTAAGCCCTAGGCAGCTTAAAAAAATTTGGAAAAAGGAAGTTGTTTCAAACTATTTAAAAGCATTTTATCTCGAAGTTTCACGCTCGATAGCCTCTAAAAATAAATTAAGGGACCAAGAAGCTGAATTCTCTTATGAGCTTATCGCTTACCAAAATCAATCCTCTGAAAAAGAAGCGCTCATCAACCAATCTTTGGCCATTGCCAAAGAATTGGCTGACTTGGAAAAGATTAAAAAATATAACGACAAGCTTAAAGAAATATCCCCACTTCATCTTGCACCTGAAGAGATTAATGAAACTAATCTATTGTCCGTAGCCAAGGATTTTGAGTCACATCGAAACTTTGAGCAGGCAAGAATTCTTTATACAAAAATCATTGATGGTGATTTTGCGATAGACCAAAAGGTAAAAGCCTTTAATGCTCTCCGAATATCTTACAAAATAGAAAGGAATTTAAAAAAATTCCTGGAAGAAACTTACGCTATGGAAAATTTTTTAAAAGAAAAACTTGAAAAAAAACCAAACGATATAAAACTAAGTGAATTCTGGGCAGAGTCAAAGATTGTTTTGGCGAGGGCCGTTTGGACAAATCATCAAAGTGAGATCGCTAAAGAAGTTTTAGGTGACTTCTTTTCTTCTAATAGAGGAACTCTCAATCAAAAAGCTAATGCCTATTATATTTACGGATCACTTTATCTAGAAAGTAAAAAGAATAAAGAAGCCCTTAGATATTTTGAAAAGGCTAGTAATTTGAAACCAAATGACTTAACTCTTCAAGAAAATATACAATGGGCGATTGTTTGGAACCATTATCTTTTGAAAAATTACTCAAAAGTCATCTCTCTAGCGGCTAGCTTTACAAAAAAATCACAGAACCCAACATTTATTGCTAAATTGAATTTCTGGAGTGCCAAAGCGTTGAGAAGTACCGGAAAAACTCAAGCGGCCATAGATCTTTTTACGACTATTTCACTTTCTGATTCTTTTGGATATTACGGTATTATTTCGGCAATGGAATTAAAAAAACCATTGGAACCACTAAGTTCAGCCCCACTTGACTACAGTTATACTGGTCGACTAGATCTGGATTGGCTGCTAGCAATGGATGAAAAAATATTCGCTCAAAAATTATTAAAAGAGATAGACTCTCAATTTAAAGCACCTAGCGAGAGAGAAAAAGTGATGTCACTTTATGCTCAGACTCAATGGTACCAAGGTGGGATGAGGCAAATTTACAATTTTAAAATGAGTTCGCGCAATTCTCTAACTGAAAAATACATCGACGTACTTTTTCCAACTCCCAATCTTAAATTGGTTGAAGTTCTCTCTCAAAAATACAATGTCCCTAAGGAACTTATTTTTGCCATCACCAGACAAGAGTCTGCTTTTGTGGCAAACGAAAGATCATGGGCCGATGCTTTTGGACTTATGCAAATGATTCCAGAAAAGGCTCAGGAGCTTTCTAAGAAATATAACATTCCTTTTCAAGGATATCTTGATCTCTATCGACCAGAAATCAATATTGAATTTGGCACCGCCCTTTTAAAAGATTTAAGAGAAAAATTCCATTCTAAATTTGCTCAATCAGTCGCTGCATATAATGCCAGTGAGAATGTTATAAAAACTTGGGAGCAAGAGCGATTTAACGGGGATTATTTAGAGTTTATCGAGATGATTCCCTATGAAGAAACCAGAAACTATATAAAATTAGTTTTTCGAAACTACGTCATATATAAACGAAAAACCTCCACTAAATCGTTTTTCTTAGAGACAAAGTTTTTTGCAAACGCATTTTAATTAACTTTTTTTGTTTTTGCTGGAATTACAAAATTAAAGTGATTTGAATCAAAATTAGGATTAATTTTTAAATTAACAAAAGTTAGAGAAGATTTTTTACCATCTGGAAAAAGCAATTCAATTTTTTGTAAATCAGAAAAGTTTTTATCTTTTTTAGAATTGAACATTAATACAGCTTCTTTTATACCAAATTCTTTAGCTGTGATGGATTTGAAAATCATCACATGCATGCCATCTCCAGCATTTTTAACATCGTAAAGTGAATTAGCAGTTAATCCATTTTTGAGTGAATCAAAGAATTTAATATAAACACTGCTGCCTTCTTTGGACGATGTTTCAGAAACCTCTCCCTCTTCTCCTTCAATAAAAGGAGCCCGGTAATACCATGCTCTATTGCCATTGCTGACATAAACAACCGGACTCGGAGAGGAGGTTTCGAATCGAATACTGCCGGGATATTTATAATCAATTAAGCCCTCCCCTTTTTTAGTTTTTCCTTTCAAAATACTTATGTACTCTTGTTGGAATTTAGCTGTAAAACTTTGTGGCAAAAATTCAGCCTGCACTGTGGTTGAGAGTGTGAGCAAAGAAAATAAAAATAATATTGTTTTCAAAAAGGCTCCTAAAAATAATTGAGATTTTTTTATAATGCCGTAATTCACAAAAAAATCAACGCGTATAAGGCCAAAAAAAGCTTAATAAGCCTTTAACCAATTCACTCAAGTTTGCTTCCATTGACTGAAATCAGGCTTACACCTAAAATTAAAAAATGATTTCATCCATAAAATACTTCATTGGCGTTGACGGTGGCGGAAGTGGAACACGAATTGTTGTTGCAGCGCCTGATTTAAAAATACTTGCCCATGCTGAAGGCCCTCCTTCGGCCTTAGGACAAGGAATCGAAAAAGCTTGGCGTGCTATCATGGATAGTATTGCCCTCGCTTTCTGCAATAGTAAAATAAACGTGCCTATGCTTTCTGAATGTGCTATTGGCCTAGGACTCTCGGGTGCCAACAATATAATTTGGAAAAATGAATTTTATCTTCACAATCCTGGATTTAAAAAAATTTTCATCGACACCGATGGTTTCACGACTCTTCTGGGTGCCCATTTGGGTTTACCAGGTGTTATCGTTGCCGTCGGTACCGGCAGCGTCGGTATGGTTTTTAAAAAAAATGGAGAGCGTGAAAATGTATCCGGCTGGGGATTTCCCTCAGGAGATGAAGCCAGCGGAGCTTGGCTTGGTTTACGTGCAGCCTCACTTACACAAAAAACTATCGATGGCCGAAGAGCTCATTCCCCACTTAGCAATGCAGTCTTAACATTCTGTGGAAATACTCCTGATGCTTTTCTTAATTGGTTAGGAGAAGCAAAACAAAACGCATATGCTTCCTTAGCTCCATTAGTCTTTCAAAGCGCTACTACTGACTCCGATGCCTTAAAGCTTTTATTAAAAGCAGGCCTTGAGATCTCAATAATGGTTAATACCCTTGATCCAAAATCAGAACTACCGCTCTCAATTTGTGGAAGATTAGGGGAAGCTCTGATTGACTATTTACCAGATGATATCCGAGCTCGTAATCAAAAAGCCAAGGGGGATTCAGCAATGGGAGCGCTTGAACTTCTTGCTAAAAATATTAAATGAAAAAAACAATACATGCCAATATTCTTGTTGATAATACTTTCATCGAAGCTCAAATGGAGTTTGATGAAAAAATTCAAAATATAAAAATAATTGGAGCTGAAAATAGCCAATTACCAAAAGTTATACCCGGTTTTATTGATTTGCATGTTCATGGTGGTGGCGGCTCAGATATTATGGAAGGGGGTGATGCTGCCTTAACTGTTGCAAGCACACATGCCAAGTTTGGAACAACTTCATTTCTTGCTACTACTATGACTGCGCCCTTTGCTGAGTTAGAAAAATCATTTATGGCCATGCAAAAGACTTACGGCCATCGACAAAATAATTCAGCGCGATTATTAGGTGTTCATCTCGAAGGCCCATACATAAATTCAGACAAACTCGGAGCTCAACCTGATTTTGCTCGGGCAGCAACATTGGATGAAATCGAAAAACTTCACAAAATTATTCCTATTAAAACGCTGACTATTGCTCCTGAAGTTTTTGGACATTTAGATTTAATAAAAGATCTCATATCCATGGGAATTATGGTGCAAATTGGCCATACCAATGGCACTTACGAAGAAGGATTAGCTGCACTAAATTGTGGAGCAAAAAGTTTTACTCATCTCTTTAATGCCATGTCTTGCTTTCATCATCGCGCTCCGGGGATGGTCGGTGCCGCCCTTGCACATGCAACGCATGCTGAACTCATTCCCGATTTATTACATGTTCATCCTGGTGCTATCTTAACAGCTCTAAGAGCTATTCCTCATTTATATTTTGTAACTGACTCAACTGCAGCGACTGGAATGCCCGATGGTGATTATAAATTGGGATCACACTTTGTTTCAAAATGTTTAGGTGGTGTACGTCTAAAAGATGGCACACTGGCAGGCAGCTCCTTAACGATGGATCAGGCACTATGCAACTTAGTTAGTTTAGGAATGCCAATTAGTGAAGCAAGCAAGCGACTTTCCCAAATTCCTGCAACGCTGATTGGAGTAAAAGACAGAGGTTTGATTAAAGAAAATTTTTATGCTGATTTTTTAGTTCTAAATAATGATTTAAGCTTAAAAGAAATTTATATTGAAGGGATTCAAATATGACAACGCTCATGAAAACTGAGGCCCTAGACTCACCCCGAGTCGTCGAAGAGCAATTTAGTGAAAACCAACAAATATATGATGAAGTAGCTCAATACTTAAATCAAAAAAATCCTTATTCACTTATCAGTATTGCCAGGGGAAGCTCTGATCATGCTGCCCATTACTTAAACTATTTAACGACTACTAAAATGGGTAAATTAACAACTTCACTATCTATGTCGGCAATCACTCTTTTTAAAACTGAAATCGATGTGAGTAAATCAGTTGGAGTTGCGATCTCTCAATCTGGACAAAGTCCCGATATTATCCAACCAATTGACTATATCCGCTCAAGACAATCACCGACGATTGCAATGGTTAATGACATTAACTCTCCACTTGCTAGTGCAGCAGAATGGATGATTCCCCTCCATGCTGGTCCCGAAAAAGCAGTTGCTGCTACTAAAAGTTTTATTGCTTCACTGACGGCCAGTGCAAGCTTAATAGCCATGTGGAAAAATGATTTGGAATTAACTCGAGCACTTCATCATTTACCGGATGATTTAATCAAGGCGCAAAGTTTAGATTGGTCTATTCCAATAGCCACTTTGCAAGATACAAAAAGAATTATGATTGTTGGTCGAGGATATGGGTTAGCATTAGCTCAAGAAGCAGCTCTTAAACTAAAAGAAACTTGTGGAATACAAGCTGAAGCTTTTAGTGCTGCTGAAATAAAGCATGGCCCGCAAGCATTAATTGAGCAAGGATACCCCCTATTAATTTTTGCCAATAGAGGACCTGCCCTTCACAGCATGTTAGATCTTGCCAATGAGATGAAATCTCGGGGCGCCAATGTTTTTTTAGCGGCTCCACCATTTGTTAGGGAAAAGCAACTAGAAATTCAAACAACTCATGCAGAAGAATTAGATATAGTAACTGCCATTCAATCCTTTTACTTAATGATCGAAGAGTTATCTCGAAGTTTAGGCTTAAATCCCGATGAGCCTAAACACTTATTAAAGGTTACTAAAACTATCTAAGCGAGAAGTTCCATTTTCATTGATAATATGCTCTAATTTCTAAATATTTTTAGCCGTAAAAAAGGACTTACCTTGGATCAAGAAATCTTTGAATGGATACTTCTATTAGCCAGATGGCTTCATATCACGGTAGCTGTTACCTGGATTGGGACTTCAATATTTTTTATGTGGCTGGATCGCTCGCTAAAACCTAATCCAAACTCAACGAAAGAGGGGCATGTTGGTGAATTGTGGATGGTCCATGGTGGAGGCTTCTATCAAGTAGAGAAACTATTGATGGGTCCAACAAAAGTTCCAGAACATCTTCATTGGTTTAAGTGGGAATCCTATTGGACCTGGATGAGTGGAGCAACTTTAGTTGCTTTAATTTTTTATTCTGGAGATGGAACTTTTTTATTAGACTCCGCCGTGTCCAATATTTCATATTGGCAAGGAGTAAGCATTGGCTTATTTTCTATACTTGGCTCTTGGTTTTTTTACGATTTCCTTTGGGAGCTAAAACTCACAAAAAAAAATCCACTAATTGGTCATTTTTTTACAATTGCTTGGTTAGTGTTCATGTCTTATTTCCTTTGCCACAGACTTAGTGGTCGTGCCGCTTACATCCACATTGGGGGAATGCTCGGTACTTGGATGACTGCTAATGTCTTTATGCGAATTATCCCACGCCAGCTAAAAATGGTTGAAGCTGCCCGCAAAGGCCAAAGTGTCAATCAAGACTGGGGAAAAAATGCTAAGAATCGCTCAACTCACAATACCTATTTCACCTTGCCAGTTATCTTCATTATGCTAAGCAATCACTTCCCTGCCACCTATGGACACGAGTGGAATTGGCTTATTCTTCTTACTATGTGTGGAGCTGGTGCGGCCATAAGAGAATATTTTGTATCAAGAATTGATAAGCCAGCTCATGCCATAAAATTTCTTGTTTTGGGGATCACCTTGCTGACATCAGTTATTACTTTTAGCAGAGGAAATAGAGAAAGCACTCCTAAAGTGGATATTCATCAAGTGGCACC
>CANFNL010000106.1 GCA_947448205.1 Bacteriovoracaceae bacterium | reverse complement strand
GGGATACAGTTCATTATATGGACCCACCAAAAGTCTTTCGAGAGTCAATGGCTCCTTTGTTATCGACTCCCAAGGGCTAGAGTATCTTGATATTCAAATGTGGTATTCTGCTTGTAATTTCGGTTATAAAAATGAGCGTATTAATAATTCATTAAAGCATGCAATCGATACTATGCCTCAACTAGCTTCTCAATTTATAAATCCAGATCGATCACTGCTAGCTAAAAAAATTGGCGACGCGACCGAGGCTCGTTTTGGTGAAAAGGGGAGGACTCATTTTAATGTTGGGGGGGCACAAGCAATCGAAGATGCATTAAAACTTGTGCGCAACCATTCTGGGAAAAGTTTAATGTTTGCCTATATGGGTGGATATCATGGAAGAACTCTTGGAGCTTCGGCCATTACATCAAGTTATAGATACCGCCGTAGATTCGGGCATTTTAGCGATCGAGCGCATTTTACTCCTTATCCTTATTGCTTTCTTTGCCGAACCGATTCAGGGAACTGGTGGATATGTAATTCCTCCAAAGGGATACTTTAAAGAAATGAAAAAAATCTTGGACAAATACAATGTTCTTTTTGTGAGTGATGAAATCCAAATGGGTTTCTACCGAACTGGAAAACTGTGGTCTATCGAGCACTTTGAAGTGACTCCAGATATTATTACTTTTGGAAAAGCTCTTACAAATGGAATGAATCCTCTCTCCGGGATTTGGGCCAAGGGTGAATTAATTACCCCTGAAAAATTTCCTCCAGGCTCAACACACTCAACTTTTTCTTCAAATCCACTTGGTACCCGCACAGGACTTGAAGTGATGAAGATGTTAGAAGAAATTGATCATGAAAAAATGGTTATGGAAAGTGGAGCTTATTTTTTAGCTCAGTTAAAAGATTTAAAGAAAAAGCATAAGCAAATTGGTGATGTCGACGGCTTAGGCCTTGCTCTTAGAGCGGAGGTGTGTGAAGAGGATGGCCTTACTCCAAATAAAAAACTTACCGATAAGATTATGAATGAGGCACTTAAAGGGGATCTTGATTATAAGGGAAAAAAATATGGATTGGTTTTAGATGTGGGTGGTTATTTAGCATATTAAAAAATCGGTAATATAATGTTGAATGTACTTCCACTATCAATATTGTTTTCGACAGACACAGAGCCATTATGTGCTTCGATAATTGATTTAACCAAACTTAAGCCTAATCCAATTCCTTTTTCAAAACGACTGTTTTCCCCTCGATAAAGTCTTTTCCATATATGAGGTAGTTCATTAGGAAGAATGCCGATTCCTTGATCCGTGACTCTAATAACGACATTTTGGTTTTGCTTATAAAAATTGATAGTGATTTCGGTATTCGCTTCTGAATATTTGATCGCATTATCAATTAAATTTGCTAGTGCCTGCCGGATTTTTTTTCGATTAACATATATCTCTAAATCTTCTGAGCCTCTATCAGGTTTTACAACTATAGTTATATTTTTTTCTTCTGCTACAAATTCATAGAGATCAATTATATCTTTGCAGATTGTACTTATTTCAATTTTTTCTTTTTTTAAATTTTGAAGTCCAGATTCAACTTCAGTAATATCTGTCAACATTTTAAAATCAGATAAAATTTCATCGATACCCTCTATGCAGTCTTCATAAAACTTTTTATTCTCTTCGATTGTCAGATTTTTTTTTTGTAAATTAATTTCAGCATGTGCACGGATACTTGTTAGGGGAGTGCGAAGTTCATGTGCGGCAATATCCAGAGTCTGCCTCATCGCTTGATTCGAGCTTGTGATGTGATCAAGCATTTCATTAAATTGCTCTGTGAGCTCTTCTAGCTCATCATTGTTTCCACTAACTGGAACGCGTGCATTCTCCTCCCCCTTATTAATACTCTGCAAAGTCCACACTAGTCCTCTCAAAGGCCTTAGTAGGCGATTGGAAAGCAGCACACCTGCCACGCCTCCAAGAAAGATTGCAAGTATTAAAACTTCGATAAATGTTTCTTCAAAGCGGTCCAGGAGTAAATCGCGATCTTCTACAGTTTTTCCAACTTGTAAAAAATTTCCATCAAGTAATTTCTTAGAGAGGACTTCTAAGTCATCATCACTTCGTTTGGTTTTGATATATATCCAGTTTTCTTTATCTTTATCTTTAGTTTTTAATAAACCCAATCCAGCTTCAATCTCTTTTTGGTTAAAGATAGTTTTTTTTCCTTCAGAGCGAAAAAATTTCGTATGATGATCGCTAGACTCTATTCTAATAAAAAAATCGGATTTTTCGATATAAGAATAATTGGGTGAAGCCATATGAAGCGAGAGTGCTGAAAGGCCTCCAAGGTGATAAATAGCCTGGTATTCATTTATAGTAGCTTCTAAAACTTGATGGTCTTTGTCTTCTAGTTCTTGGGAATATCGCAGAAAAAAGATTTCAAAAAGAAAGCAAAAACTTATTATAAAAAGACCGAGATGAGATAAAGTTATCTTAACGCTAACTTGGCGGAAAAATAACTTAATCCTTTTTAAGAACATAGCCAACGCCTCGATGAGTCTGAATGATTTTATCATTAAAATCTTTATCTACTTTGTTTCTTAATCGGCAAACTAAAACATCAACGACATTTGTTTGCGGATCAAAATCATAGCCCCAAACTTTCTCCAGAATTAAGCTTTTTGTTATAACTTTTCCGGGATTTCTTATGAAATAGTCAAGGAGGGTAAACTCTTTGACTTGCAGAGATATTTTTTTTCCTGCTCTAAAGACTTCACGTTTTTCCAAATCCATGGTCAAGTCGGCATAGGAGATTTTTTTCTCTTCATTAGCAATTGTGCCTAATGATCTTCTGACTAAGGCGTGAACTCTTGCGATTAATTCTGCGAGAGCAAATGGTTTTACTAAGTAATCATCCCCACCAAGTTGGAGTCCAGTAACTCGGTCCTCCATAGTTTTTTTAGCACTTAAGATTAGCACCGGGGTTTGGATTTTTTCTGCGCGCAACTGGCTTAAGAGGGTGAGCCCATCGATACCAGGAAGCATTACATCTAAAATAATAATATTAAAGATTTCAGCTCTAATTTTTTTCCAAGCAAGATTTCCATCGGAGGCTAAATCAACTTCGAATCCGGCATCTTTAAGACCAAAGTCTAGTACTTCTAAAATTTTGGGATCATCTTCAATAATTAATGCTTTCAAATAAATCCTCTCTGATTAAGAAACTTTATCATACTTAAAGTTTATGGGTAACACCAGAGTCAGATAGTCTACTGTAATGAAGATTTAATTTGCTTAGTAGAGATGCTGATTATGATGAAGTAGATACTTCGCACTCTCGTATAGACCTTTAGCTAAGGTTTCCATTTCACGATACTTGTCAGGGAATTTATCCTTCACATCATCATTTGGAGTAGCCGCAGTGTGGTTAATTAATCGCCCTTGGCCGTTATAAGGGATATATTCAAAATAAAAGTCTTTATCAATTAATGATAATTGAAAAGGAGCATACCAATTATAAGAAAAAGCCGCTCGGTAATTGTCATATTTAGTGTTGAATAAATCACGACCAAAGCTTCTGGTTTTATAAGGCACTCCAGTCAAACCTGCCACCGTGGGCATCACATCCATTTCCGAAGCAATTTTATTTTCAATACCTGGCTTAATGTATTTTGGGGAGTGGATAACTAAGGGAACATGATAGCCGTTATTTAAGTTTCTTTGCCAGTCTTCGACATTTATAGCATTGTTATGAGGAAGGCTGTGATCGCCAAAGACTAAAAAGATAGTGTTGTCATACCACTTTTGTTTTTTAGCCATTTCAAAAAATTTTCCAAGCGAGAAATCTTGCAATCTCATCGCATTATATTCTTCCAAGGATTCAAATCCAAATTCGTGAATTGCTTTTTCTGAAACATCCTTGAAGCTTAAGAGTTTAAAATTTTCACTATCACTTGGTATGGTATAAGGGCGATGAAATCCCGCTGATTGAATCAAGGCAAAAAATGGCTTTGAAAACTCTCGCTCGTTTAGAGTAGCCCCAGCTTCTTTAAATAAATTAAGATCTGAAATACCCCAAACATCGACAACTTTACTCTTATAAGATCCTTCTTCATAAATATGCAAACCAGGTATATTGTAGGAGAGTACCCCTCTGATATTTCCCCAATTCGCACTTCCACCTAGGAAATAGTATTTTTCATAATCTTTTAATTCTCCAATGGCCGTATGTTGATTGACTACAAATGGATTTCTAGTGCCTGTCTGAACTTTTGAAATGTCAGGTAGAGATGTGATTGCCGCAAAAACAGAGCGAGCAGTCGCAACGGTTGGTGTATAAAAATTATTAAACAATAATGAATTTTGAGCAAGAGCATCAAGGTTTGGGGTTGGATTGATTTTTGAGCCACCTAGACCTGTTTTGTAATAACCCATCGATTCCATAATAATGACAACGATGTTAGGCTTTTGCTTTTGTCTTTCAGGATTAGCTGAAAATTCTCGTAAAAAATTTAATTTTTTTTCATCGTAGTTTGCTTGTAAGCCATCTTTTTCAACACCTAAGAATTGTGAAACTATAGGATAAGCTTTGTGAACTTTTTCTTCTTCAAAATCAGAATTTCTAAAGGAATAAGTATCGATCATATATAGGACTGGGTTGAGAGCAAGATTGGAGCTGAAGGGATCTGGTGACGCAAAAGCTTCCGACCATCTTAATGGATATCTTTTTACACTTCCATATAAGCCTAGAGCAAATAGGAAAATAAAAGTAGTGATGCCTAATACTTTCTCTTTCTTTGAACCTGCATGCCAGCTCTCTAGCATAGGCGATACAAGATTTTTTAAAATAAAAAAACTAGCAAATGTAAAAGTTAAAATAATAACGAGAAATAAAGGCCATGGATAGCTCTCTCTGACCATTTCAAATGAAATGGCAGGGTTTTTTAGGAATTGAATAATTGTGGCATTTAATCTTGATTTTAAATAAGAAAAATACCCCGCATCTGTGATGTACAGAAAAGTAATCAGACCAGAGACTAATGTATAAAAAATATTATTTAAGGTAATTTTTATTTTAGTGCTTAATGGGAGATTGATTATGATGATCGCTGGCAATAAAAGTCCCATGGCCAATCTTAAGTCGAATTTAAATCCTAGAAAGAGTGCATTGAGGAGTTGCCCAGAAGAAGCTGCAGAAATTTCTCGGTGAAAATAGCTTAAAAATAATAACCGAAAAAGAGTGAAAAAGAGCAGCTCAAAAGCCATTAGACTATAAAGAAACTTAAGTTTTGGGGTGTTAAAAAATTTATTTTTCATAACTAATTTATACGTTAAATCATTGAGAAAATAAATGAATTTATCTGCCGGTATGCGCTCTAGGTCAACTATCACACATGACAATTTTAACTTTAGCGAATCAGGAGAGATAACAAAATCACTCGATTTCATAAAGCAAATAGTATTAATTATTTAAAAAAAATATCAGACTCTTCAGGTTTTTGAATTTAAAAACCAAAGAAATTCAAATACGTCCCGATCTTTAATAGGCCCAATTTAAAATCAATAGCGATAAAAATTACACATTAAAATTCTTGGTCGTGAGGAAATCCTAATTCCTATAAAAAGTAGCCATGATTTTAATATTCCATCAAATGAGCAGGTGCATATTTCTCATAATGATATCAATGAGCCTTTTGACATTAATGGAGAGATTTAGAGAAAGTCAAAATCACAGATTACGAGGGAGTGTGCCGCTAGGTGTGTTTGAGATATTAAGCTTAACGGTATCAATTAAGGTTTCTAAGTCGAGAGGTTTATTTAAACTATCCCGGACTCCCAAATTTCTTATCTCCTCTTGTTTGCCATTGGCAGAAAGAACGATTGTTGGAATTTTTGCAAGTTCGGGAATTTTTAATTGAGCTTGTCTAAACTCATAGCCATTCATCACAGGCATCATCATATCTAAAAAAATAAGAGCTGGCTTTACCGGTGCTGATTGAAGAAAGCGGAGCGCTTCCTGACCGTTAAAAGTGCAACTTACATTATAGCCTTCTTCGCAGAGAATTGATTCGATGGCGTTATTGATATCAATGTCGTCTTCAACCAGCAAAATATACTTATCCGAAATCATTTTTGTGTCCTAAAGAAGCGTTACGACTTGTCGAGGCACCATACAAATATATTGATAAAGTTTCCAATAAATTAAAAATTAATATAATCTCAAGAGGAGCTTAATTTACAAGGATGGGATCGATTTCAGTACCTGTAGCATTTGATAAATTTGCCCAGGCCATTTGGTATTTGTAGATTGATTCGTAATAATCTTTATAGACTAACGCACGAGTTGTATAGGCATCAATGATGTCTTTAGCAGGGGTTAGTCCAAGGCTGACTGAAGTTCCAATATTGGTTAACCATTTTTTTGCAGATTTATAGGCTTTCTTCAAAGCAGTCGATCTAGCCTCTGTTTCTTGAACTTCCATATAAGACTTATTAAGAAGAACAGTAAGTCCTTCATTAGCAAAAGCCTCTTTGGATTTGAGTTCCGCAATCTCTAGGGAAAGCTTATCTATTTTGGAGGCTTTTACCCCGAAATCGATGTCCCAGGTAATCCCCAAACCGAAGGCGACATCGCTTTTATTAAAAGAATCGTTTATAAATGGATTTTTTTGAGCAGTTCTTTGATTTGTTTTAGCATAGTCGTATTTAAGGAGTGCTCCAAAATAAGGACGCTCCATTTTTTTCTCACTTATCAGAAGTTCTGACTTAGCTTCAATGCCTTTGCTCACTTTTAAAAGATCTGGATAATGAGCCTTCATGATCTCCAAATAATAATTAAAGTCTTTAAGCTCTCTTTGATCAAATTCAATCCATCCGCGCTCGTTTTTAAAAGTGATTTTTTTATCTTGAGTTAAACTCTCACCGATATAAAAGGCTACGCCCAAGGCCGCAAGTTTTACCGTTTTTTCAATTTCAATTTTCTTTTCTTCTATTTGGTATTTGAAAACTTCTAGGCGCAAAATGTCTTCTTTTTTACTTGATTTTTTGTCCTCTAGGGCTTTAACTGCTGAGTCTAAGTCACTTTGAGTTTCGCTGACAAAATCTAAGAGAGAGAGGGCGTATTGCCATCCATAAAAAGCTTCTTTTAATTTCAACACAATTTCATTTTGTTTTTTAGTAACATCAACTCTATTTAATTCAGTATTGAGAGTGGCAGCGCGCTTTAAATTATTTTCAACACCCCAAACATATAGTGGAATTTTAGCTTCAATACTAGCAACCCACTCAACTCCCCATGTATTAGTGTCTTGATAACCAGAATAATTCCCTTTTTTCCCATTGATGGGGCCTGCTCCTGCCATCGTAGATATTTTAGGAAAGAACTCTCCTCTAATCCGAGCCAAATCGGTAGCAGCAATTGGGGCTTTGAAGGATTCACTTTTGACTTCAAGATTATTCTTTAGAGCAAGACTAATGGCTTCTTTTATGCCAATGACTCGTTCTGATGGAGCATCTTCTGCAAATGCATGTCTTAAGCTAATTGCCAATAATATGAGGACCAGGAGATAAATGCGCATTATGATTTTTTCTTATTAGATTTTAATTCAGTTAATCTTTTATTGAGTAGCTCTTTTAGTCCTGCCCAGCCCTTGTCTTTAATCGTTTTTTGAACTTTTTCATTGATAGTCTTTACCCAAGACTCTTCATCAATTGCGACATCGACAACTTTCCATTCATTGTTGATTTTTTTTAAAAGATAATCCACATCAGTGCTTTCACCTTTTTTATTTACACTCGAAGAAACTTTAGCATCAGCTTCATTTTCTTTAGTCTTTTTATAAGTGATTTTTACATTTTCTAGAAACTTTGGAGCTGAAGGGTAAACAGAGCGAGTGATGATCTCTTTTAGAGTTTGCTCGAACCATTTTAAGTCTGAGGCAGAATGCTTAGAATATTCTTCGGCCAGAATACTTTTAGACATTTCTTGGAAATCAATATGAGCTTCGACTTCTGATTTTAGTTTAGCATTGAGGAGTAAATTTTCTTTACCCGTTTTTTGGAAAATATCTTTGATTAGATCTTCGGGAGATGTCGAAGCAAAAGTATTAAAACTTAATAAAAACAACGCAAAAATGATCGTATTCTTTTTCATAGAAAGGCACCTTAAAAATTAAATCTTTATATCCTTTTGAATATAGATTTTATTAGAGTTAGTCAAACTTTTCCAATGTACAAAATGGCTAAAAAATTTTATTGAATAATCTATGAAAAAATTACTCCAGTTTAACCTAAAATTCTTTTGGCTTGCACCAATTTTGCTCTTTTTATTGGCTTTTGTCGGTGCAAATTACTCCTCTAAGTTAAAGATTAATTTAGACCTAGCAGGCTTATTACCTGAAAACAGTGAAAGTATTCAGGAGATGAATCACGTCGTCTCAAAGGTCGGTGGCGGTGGATACATAATCGTCCTCATTGGGCCAATTACCAATCCAGAATCTAAGCTATCATTAATAGACTCTAAAATAAGGGGTTTAAATGACGTAAAGTACACTTATTTTGAGCGCGAAGAATTCATGCTTAAAGATAAAGCACTTTATATTATTCCGCGAAAAGAATTTAAAAAATTGACAGATTATGCCCGTATTCTTTTTTCCAAAGGTCCAGTTGATACCACTGGGCTAGGTTTAGAAGATGAATCCGATCACGAAGATCAATTGAAAGAGGCGAACAATTTTTTTAATAAACTAAAAAAGCATACAAATTCAGATCGTTATTTTCTATCAAAAGATAAAAAATATGCAATGCTTTTGGTGCGTCCAACATTTGATTCAACTGATCTCATTCGCTCAAAAAAATTGGCCGAAGCAATTAAGCTAAGAATTGATTCAGTTTTTTTAGGAAAAAACGAAAGCAAATTTCCTTATAGTTTATCTGGGCGCTACGTTGAAAAAGCGGAGGAAGAAAAACAATACGAAAAAGATATTTCAATGACGGCAATTATCAGCAACATCGCAATTATCATTGTCTTAGCTTGGGGAATTGGAACTTTTAGAGGAGCTTTGGCAACTGCCACGACGGTTATTCTCGCGATGTGCTTAACAGGCGGACTTGCTTATTTTTTCGTGGGACAAATTAATATCTTAACCGGTTTTTTATTGGCGATTTTATCTGGAATTGGTTCAAAATTTGGGATTCACTTGATCCGCCGTTTTTATCAGGAACGGGATAAAGGACAAAATCTGGAAACAGCTACTCGCAACACTTATTTTCACCTTAGTCGTAAAGCTTTATTTTCTTCAGCACTAACAGCTTCTTGCTCTTTTTTTATTTTAGCTTTTTCCAAGTTTAGAGGTTTCTCAGAGCTAGGGATATTTGCGGGAACTGGAATTATTGTCATTTATATGGTATTTGTTTTAGCCTTTCCTATAATCGCAAAGCTTCTTCCGGATCGCTCTGCCGATAGTAAAAAAGGTAAATTTTTTTTAGGGAAATATCCTTTCACTCCCAAGATGGTTAAGTTCATTCCATTATTTATTCCCCTTTTTGTTTTTGGATTAAGCCGTGCATATTTTGAATACGACTTTGAAAAACTCCATAGTTTTCCACCGGCGATTCAAAAAATAAATGAGATGACTGATTCAATTTTTGGAAGGGCCATATCTCC
>CANFNL010000105.1 GCA_947448205.1 Bacteriovoracaceae bacterium | reverse complement strand
ATTACTTAAAATATTTCCCAAAATTGGTAAAAGTAAAAAAAGATTAGCTGAAAAGGCACTCGTTAAGATTTCTTCTGATTTTGCTTCAAAGTCTGGATCATCATGCTCAAAAATTTGGGAATAAAACTTAAAGCAAGCACTCCAAAATTTGTAAGCAAATTGAAAAATAAATGGATAAAAAACAACTCCAAACAAGATCGTTATTAGACTTATTTTTTGAAATTCAAAACCTAGCGAATCTAGGATAAAATGGCTAAAGTTTTTAGAAGATGAAAAATAATCATAACTAATCACACCCAAATAAATGGCAACGAGTGAATAGAAAGCATGAATCATTTGCAATGCCCAGGAAATGCCTAGCAACTCCACAAAGGAGAGCTTTTTATTAACATGATCTAAAACTTCTCCGTCATTTTTCTCAGGGAAATTTTTAAAGGCACTAAAATAAAGCTGTAGCGATTCAATCATATTATACTCTAAAAAAACTATTGAAAATAATCAGTGCGTTTAATACTAAAAGGTATATTGGCACCAACATAATGATGAATTTTAAGTCTTAAATTTAAATCCACAAGTACTACATCATTGTCTTCAAGCATAACACTCAAGTCCCTATTTTCAAAATGCACTCGCATAATATTTTTCTTGAGAATTTCGCTTGGTTTTTCCGTTAATTCTGAAACATGGTCCCCTTCAATTTTTAAAAAATCTATAAGTTTTTTAAACTCCATCGGGCGAGTGGTAAGACCTGGCTTGATTGCATTAGCTTTAAAAAGTTCTTTATCGATAATTTTAACTTCCTCCGATTTATTATCGTAAAAACTTAAACTCATTTGATATTCATTAGATTTAGGACCAAGATTTTTCTTCCAAAAATCTTGGACATTGACAAAAAAGTATCGGGCATCGGTTGGCTTTAAAACGTAGAGCATTTTATCAAGATTGCTTGTTAAAAAATAACCATTTTGTTCCCCGAATTTTTTGTAAACCGTAAGAATAATGTTTCTGCCATTCCTATCAACAATATCTAATTGTGAAAGAACTTCCAAAAGCACTGAGGGCTCGTAAGGCATTACCCCTGCTTTGGCTTCAAGAGTGCTTAGTGTCTGGTGAAAAGAAATCCAGTTATCTTCATTGTAATTTAATCCTTTCGGAACCTCTGGACTTGTGGAGGTATTTTCAAAATTGATTTTAAATTTTTTATTTCTAAATGTTGAAATTGAAATTTCTTTAAAATTAATCGATTTTGGATCCAAATAGAGATCTTTAAAAATTCGGGTGTCGTAAAAATAGAGATTTGTTAGCATAAATAGAACTTGCAGTCTTTGATACAAAGCATCCGAGCGCTGATAGTCTTTATCATTTTGATAAACTCCAGGATCAGGCGAGACATCTTTTGCAATGACCATTTGTTTTTTGCCAGCTTTTTCTATCTCCATATAAAATGTTTGATCAAAGCTTAATTTTTTTCCCAAGGTAAAAGCGATCGAACCTTTTTCAAAAGAAAAAGTTAGCTTAAGTGCATCATCACCAATGTAAAACCCCCTACCAACTTTATTGACATCAGCATCATTTAAAAATGTTTTTACTTTAAGTCCCGAGAGAATTTTAAAGAACTCATCCAATCGAGATTTGGATAATAAAACTTTCGAATCTTTAGTAAAGTACTGATCACCTTTTTTTTCAAAGTTGAGCTTAATTCCTATAACATTTTTTAAATCGCCAAGATTATCAGCATTTAAAATTTCAGCATCATGGGCTTCTGTTAGTGTACGCTTGAGTGTTCCTTTTTCTTCAAACCAGTAAGTAATAGAGAGAGCAAAAACCAGCGCAATAAAAAGAAGTATATTTTTATTTTTTTTCATTATTAACACTCACTTACTTGTCACGCTTGCGACGGTACATATATATACTTGTGCCAAAAAGAACTAGAGGTGAAAAGAGAACAGCAAAATAAAAAACAACTCCCATCTGCTGTTGTGAAATAAACATTGGCTCACTTTGAACAATAGGAAGATTAAGAGAGATGAGTCGGTCCTCATCAACTAACCAGGATAAGGAATTGAGAAAGAGAGAATAATTTGTGCCAAATTTCAAGTAAGCATTAAGGACAAAACCTGAATTTCCAAAAACGACTATTTTATTGTGATCACTTTCATAAGTCGCTGCTAAATGAAGTGGACCTGGAAGATCTACTCCTTTTGTAAAACTCACACTCCCTGAGGCGAATTCTTTTAAATTGGTCTCTCCCCACGATTCTGGAAAAGTTGAAGTGCTCATGAGAAGAGAGACTTTTCCTTTTTCATTAGAGAGCTGCTCTGGGATTTCATCAATTGATGCCACCAGTGGGAAAAAAACTTGCCCCTTAAATTTTTTAGTAATGGCATGATCTGCATTGTAGCTATCAATAAGCGGGATAGATCCATTAGAGCCATTAACAAAACTCTTTCGATCAATAACCAGATCGTTGCTGACATTTAATCGGTAGTTTTTTAATAGTAAACGAAGATCCTGATGATTGTCATGATTTAAATCGGGATCGAGTGCCACTAGTAAATTTCCTCTGCGCTCCAAAAATCTTTTTAAAATATTTATTTCACTCGGCTGCAGTGCTGACTTTGGCCCCCAAAGAATTACTGTTTTGGCATCAAAAGGAATTTCCTGAGTTGAAAGTAAGCTTAGCGGCCGAATATCCAAAGCAGAATTTTTCATAGCTTCAAAAATAAATTTTAGTCCTTCATTATCTACAGATGTTAAATCCCCTTCGCCGTGACCTTGAATAAAATACACAACGGGGTCATTGTTTCTGGTGATTTTGATGAGCGCATTGGTAATATTTAGTTCATCGCGCTCACTAACATACTGCCGTTTTCCTTGATACTCGATAACTATGGTAGCAGCCTCGGTTATATGATAATCGGCCACCAAATCCGGACGAATATCGATGTCAACTTTTTCAATGGCTATTGAGCTTTTTTCTGCACGATAAAATTCAACCATTGCAAGCCATGCTGCAGACTCTTGCTTGCGGGCAAAAATTTTAAATTTAATCTCACCTTGCATTTTTTTTAGAATATTTTTTGTTTGATCACTAAGTGAATTCATCTTATAGGCTGATAAATCAACTTGCAGTGGATGTTTATAGCTCCAGTAGTTAGCAACTCCCAACAAAGAAAAGATTAAAAAAATAAAAACTAAACTCTCTGTCAGTTTTTTAAACTGAGTACTCTGATAATAATTACTCAGCATATCTCGGTTCAAATAAACCAGAAGTAGAGTTAATACTAGATTAAAAACACTCAAGGCAAGATTAAGCGTTAACTCATCTGGAATCGAAATCCACAATGCGATCAAGACAAAATACAAAATAATATTTATTATCGACAAAAGAAGATTGTACCACTTTTTCATATTTTACCACTTTCTCGATTGAAGGGATTTATGTGTCAGAATAAAAAAGAACAATAAGTAGCTTACAAAATAAACTAAACTATAAGAGCGAACTAATCCTTTAACAAAACCTTCATAATGAAAAGGAACCGTTAAGTACTGAATTAAAAGTGCTAACAAATAATTATCTGTCGCATTGACCGAGATAACCATAAGCATAGAACCTAACAAAAGACAAAAGGTCAAAAGGCTCGCGACAATCTGATTATCTGTTAGACTTGAACAAAAAAGTCCAACCGCTATATACGCCATAATTGAAAGCAATACTCCTGCATAAGAGCTTCCCACGACTCCCCAATCACTATAACCAGAGAGTGCCAAAATAATTGGAAAAATAAGAGTAAAGGAAATCATAAATAAAACGAGAACAAAATTAGAAATAAATTTTGCAAAAATAATTTGAAACTCAGTCAGCTCAGAGCGCAGAAGTAAGTCAAGGGTCGATTGTTTTTTTTCTTCTGCAAAAGCTCGCATGGTAAGCAGTGGACACAAAAATACAAAAATGAAATTAATATTCCCAAAAATAGGAGTGATCACTGCCTGAGTCATCGTGGCAGTAGTCAGTGTTTTTGCCTGAAGCAGATAATTAAAAAAAAGCCAGCCTATCATTAAACAAAAAAGCCCGGTCAAAATATAAATGAGGGGTGATAAAAAAGAGTCTTTAAGCTCTTTTTTTAATAATATATTTATTTTTTTTAGATACTTCATTTTTTATTTCCTAATGAATCATTTGTACAAAAAGTTCTTCTAAGTCTAATTTCTCTTCAAAAAACTCTAAAAGTCCGATACCATCAGTCGCTAAGTATTGAGCTATTTCTTTTTTAATCTGAGCAGACCCCTTAAGAATTATTTTTAAATGATAATTTTTCTTTTCGTGATCAAATTGAGATTCTGCAGATTCCAGATTAAATTTTTTAACTAACTTTACCCTCTCCTCTTCGCTAAAGTGCTCAACTTTTGCAGAGAGAGCTAATTTAGTTTTTAAACTCTCTAATATTTGCTCTAATGGTCCACTGACAACAATATCACCATGATTAATTAAAGTAATATCAGAACAAAGGAGCTCTACATCGTGAAGTTGATGAGTGGAAAATATAATGGTGTGATCTTTTTTTAATTTTTTAATTAACTCGCGAATATCGGCCATCGCCACAGGATCTAACCCTACAGTTGGTTCATCGAGAATAATAATCTCAGGGGAATGCACTAGTGCCTGAGCAATACCCACTCTTTGTTGATAACCTTTAGAAAGATTGCCGATAAGCCGCTCAGATACCGTGCTTAATCCAGTTTTATTCATGACTTCTAAGACATTACTAATCGCATTTTTATCGGGTGCATAGATGTCCAAAACAAATTTTAAATAATCTTTAACTGTCATATTAGGATAGAGAGGAGGATGTTCTGGTAAAAATCCCACTTTTCCAGAGACAGTATAGTCACCGCTGGATTGGGGGATAAGTCCACTTATAATTTTTAGGGTTGTTGATTTACCAGCACCATTAGGGCCTAGAAATCCGTGCACACTTCCTTTTCTTACGGAAAAAGTAACGTTATTTAAGGCAATCCTTCCGGGATAAGTTTTGCTAAGATTTCTTATATCTACGGCTAAATCTGAAGTTTTATTCATAGGACCACTCTTTCCCTTTGTATTTTTAAAAATCGTAGCAAAAGATTCAGCAATTGAAAAAAAATATAGTATAACTTTAAAGAATGATGTTTAAAGTACGATTAGACTAATTAATATGACCATAACTGAGCGTTTTCAATTCCTGACTAAAAAAGCCGAAAATATTGTGATTAGCACACATATTTTTCCCGATGCCGATGGCATTGGAAGCGAAATTGCCCTTTGCCTGGCGATGCGGGCCCTCGGCAAGAATGCTATTTGTGTTAACGAAGAGCCATTGCTCGAGCGCTATAAATACCTAGATCCCCACGATGTTATTATTTCTTCGGCCGATTACTTAGCTTTTTACAAAGATGTGCAAATCGATTTGTTTATTGTAACTGATACTAATTCGCTGGAACGCATTGGCGAAACTGTTAAGTCCATCGCCAAAAATAGAGTGGATTTACTTTTTATCGATCACCATCCATGCCCTAAAGATGTGATGGCCAATCATTGTATCGATACGACTAAAGCAGCAACGGGAGAACTGGCCGGCGATCTTATTAACGCCATTGGGGTAGAGCTTACCCGCGAAATGGCTATGCCACTTTATACGGCCATTTTAATTGATACCAGCAGTTTTCGCTACCCAACGGTCACAGGAAATACTCACAGGCTCATTGGAAGTTTGATGGATACAGGGGTGCGCCCTCCACACGCTTACAATATGATTTATGGAACAAAAAAAATCTCTTTTATGAAACTGCTGGGAAAAGTTTTAGCATCAGCTCATACCACAAAAGATGAGAAGATTGCCTGGCTCATTCTTACTGAAGATATGTTAGAAAAGTTTTCTGTCGACACCGAAGACACTCACGCCTTTATCAATCACTTGCTCGTTCTCGATAATATAAAAATCGCCGTCATGTTTAAGCAAATGGGCAATCAAGTTAAAGTTTCACTTCGCTCTGTTGGAAAAATTGATGTTGGCGTCATGGCCAGAGCTCTTGGAGGTGGTGGACATGATCATTCAGCTGCGACAGTTATCGATGGAAATGTTGAAGAAATAATCAAATCAACTATCGATCGACTTCAGGGACTTTTAGAAATTGCCGAAAAAGCACTTGAAGAAAACTAACTTAAAACTTAATTAGCCCCTAAAATTTTTTCTAAAGCTTCGCGCTCTTTGGGATTAAAGGCAAATGCTCCTGTTTGCAAAACGGTTTTTAATTTTTCTTGAGTATTAGAATCTCTGGGATCATTGAGATGGATATCTGTTTTAAGTAAATGATCACCCTTGGCTGATTCATTACTTTCTTCTGAATTATCCTCACTCTTTTCAACTGTTTCTGGAATAATTTTTTCTGGTATCGCCGAGGGATCTGCATTTAAAAAGCCAGCTCCAAGTTGCTTGGAATTTTGCACTAATACTTTGGATTTAGCTGTATTAGATGTCTCGACATGAGCCGCTAATTTTTCACGAATCTCTTTTTCACTCACCGCTTTTTTTTCTGGGGTTGCCTCTTTTTCAGGCATTTTTAATTTTTTCTTACCAGTTTTTTTTGCACTACTGATTTCAGCATTTTTATTAGTTTCTGGTGAATTGAAGATTTTCATAGATTAGTCCCTGCTGTCTCTATTACAATGATAGCAGAAAACCATTGGCAATTTTATTAGGCAAGGAATCCCCTAATGACTGACTTAAAAGCTCTAGTAAGCTCCCACGATGCTGTTATATTTGATATGGACGGAACGATTGTTAACACTGAACCCTTGCATGCCAGAGCAGCAGTGATTGTGCTTAAAGATTTGGGTTTTAATATCAACTTAGAGGCATGCCTTGATCAATTTTATGGCATGACAGATACTGCGGTTTTAAAATTAACTTGTCCAAGTCTTAGCGATCTTGAAATTGAGTCTGCCATTGCTGAAAAAAATAAGCACCTAGTTGCTCTATTTCAAAATTTACCTGAAGAAGAAAAAAATACTTATATCACTCCCGGGCTCTTTGATTTTTTAAAATTTCTCAAAAGCCAAAATAAAGCAATTGCGGTCGTCAGTGCCAGCGAAGATATTATTGTGGAAAAAACGCTCGAATGTTTTGCCATTACTTCTTATGTCGATTTACAGATGGGAAGGCATCAGACAGTTTTAACTAAACCTCATCCTGATCCCTATATTGAAGGCATGAAAAGATTAAATATTCAGGCTGCAAAAACTTTAATTTTTGAAGACTCACCGACTGGACTTCAATCGGCAGTGGCCAGTGGAGCCAGTGTTGTGCGCATCACTGGCTTTGCTCATGCTGAAACTATCTTGCACAATAGAGAGATAAAAAACTTTTTACTTTAATTTGTGATCAACTTTATCGCAACATCCATACATTGCACTATCCCCGATTGTGAACACGAGATGATTTGAATAAACTTTATCACTCATCCCATCACTGCATTGGCCGGTTAAAACAGTGGCGGTAATAGACTCTGATTTCACGACAAAAGCACAATCTTCTGCAGTATTTTGAGCATTGACTCTTGAAATAACTTCTTCCGTCATTGGACTATCGCCAAGAGGTAAGCTTAATGAAAGTTTATTTCCACCAATGTCTAATGACCAAAAGGGTTCAGTTCCTATGCAGGCGTAATCAGAGCCGGCCACTACTGCAAACGAGCAGGTAAGAACTAAAAGCGAAATAAATTTTTTTAACATCTTAGGACTCCAGAGAAATCATTTATTAATACAATTGTCTTAACAAAAATCTTTATTGGACTCAATTAAAACCTGCTAACTATTTAAAAAGTTTATAAATTTATCCTTACTCCTATCGAGAATTCTCTCCAGTTCAATCCTTCGTTTAATGAGTTGGATATCTGCCTTATTCTCTCGCACCTTAATAGTAAGATGAAGAGATTTCCTTTGATAAAATTTTAGCCTTTCACTATGGCGCACACCTTTATCATGAATCGCAGGTCGCCCCGCTCTTTTAGGATTAATGAGTGAGTATTGGAAATTTTTTCTTAGTTTTTTCATATGCCTCCTCCCTTTTTTAAAAAAAGCAATTAAGGCAGAAATGAAAAAAATAGTATTGCCTTGAAATCAGATTGAGAAAAAGGAAGTGCTTGCAAAAAATAAATCACCTCCCAATCAAATTTATAGTTACTATGCTTACCCAATCCCTTGAAATATCTAATTGCTTAAAGCAGCAAGAGGGGTCAAGAAGAAGCGGCTCTACTTGACGTTATAAATCATTTATTACACTCTCGTGCCTTAAATATTATTTGAGGAGAAGACAATGACTAAAGCGCTTTTAGTAGCACTATGTTTAGTGAGCTTTACTACTCTTGCTGAAACAAAATTAAATTTTAACGGAGATGCTTTTGTACGCGGTTATTTTTTAAATGGAACAGGCCCAGATCACACTCAGGCCTTCAATCAATTTTTTAGACTTAATGTTGATGCGAAACCAGATGAGCATTTAACTATTAAGACGGGATTAGTTTTATCTGGAAATACCTGGGAGGGGGATAAGCATCATACCAATGCAATCAATTCTACTGTTGGTACCGATGGTGGAGGTGGCGATACGACGAGACTTGATCACGCAGTAATTGAATACAACAAAGACGGTTGGGTAACTTCGGCTGGGCGACAAGTTGTTTCTACTCCTGGGAACTTTTTAACTTCTGACGACAGAAGAGATAGAATTCAAGTTCTAAAATTTTTTTCAAATTATAATTTATTAGCATTCGCTTATGACAAAAGAGCCGAAGGGGCTCTTTCTCAAGGAAAAGATGATCTCGATATGTATTCCGTAAGTTTTTATGGAACATATAATAATCTTAGATATGCGATACAAACAGGTTATTGGGTCTCGAAACGATATAGTAACACTACTAACGCTTTAGAAGCTGTAAACTTAGATAATATTAAACAAATCTCGCCCCAATTATCCGGAACATATTTAGGCGTTGATTTTGATATCTATTACACTTTGCTTTTTAATGGTAGCGGCAAGATAGTAACAAACTTTTCTACGCTCACATCTGAACCTCTTTACAACAGTGATCACCATGCTTTTGCTTTTAAGTTAGCGAAAGACTTGTCAATTATGAAAGTTGAGTATGAGTCTGCTATTACTAAAAATGGCGGCTTAATTGCTAATGGATTTGATACATTATCAAGCGTAATTAACAATTCTCCAGATCATAAACAGTCATCAATAAAATTAAAATCTATAGGCCTTGGACTAGGTAGATCGAACGCTGATGAATACACACACATGCTAAGATTTTCAAAAATAATTTCAAATGATTTGCAATTATCTATAGGTGGAGGATTTGCAAAGCTTTACACTTTTACTGAAACAGAAACTAGCGCGTCTATCGAAGATGATACTGTTTTAGATGCAACTGCCAAGTACACAATCTCTAAAAACTTGAACTTTGCAGCCGCTTACGGAAAGTTCTTTGGTGATAACAAAGACCATGCAGGTAGCTTAACTTTAAATGCTAATTTCTAATTTTCCCTAAATAGTGGGCACTTTTTTAAAAGTGCCCAATTCCTAAGAATTTGAAAATACTAAAGCACT
>CANFNL010000104.1 GCA_947448205.1 Bacteriovoracaceae bacterium | reverse complement strand
TTATGCTGACATAATTAATCCAACAGATAATCGAATCACATTTTTCTCTGATAAAAATCAAGCGAGAATTCCTATCCTGTTGCTCAATTCAAAATATTTTTTTCAAAATAGCTCGATTCAATTGCTAATGTCTCCAGAAGCTAAGTATTCAAAGACACTTCCAATTGATCTGTTTGTTGGAGATTTGATTCCACAAAATTCAATTCAGGTGCATCCTGAAAAATCACAGTCTATATTAAAAAGAAATGAATATGGATTAAAACTTTCAATGAGCTCTGTTGGGTTAGATTTAAGTTTAGCTTATTTTAATTATTTTAATCGTAATCCTTATTACACCATCAAATCTGCATCATTGACAAATCTTGAATTAAATGAAAACCACAATCGAATTAATTCTTTTATTCTATCGCTAGCAAAAACATTAAATGATTTTATTGTTAGAACCGATTTAGTTTATACTCAAAATAAAATTTTTAACTATTTTGAGTCACAAACTTTAAAAAATTATCAGGCTAATTCTAAAGAGGTGTTACTAAGTATCGATACACCAACAGTTAATAAATTTACAGGTTTTTTAGTTTATGCTTTAAAAAAACAAGATCAATTTAAATTAAACTCCTTTGTTCCTGAAACGGAAAATTATATAATATCAAAAGTGACTTACAACTTAGAAAACGAAAAGAACTTCGAAGTATCATATACAAGAGAGCTGAAATTAAATGGCAATAGTCTACAGGGGCAACTAAATTGGCCAATCAGCAATACCACCGAACTTAGAGCTGGCAGCGAGTTTTATTTTGGGGATACAGGTAGTAATTTTTCAAAAATTAAAAAAATGAATAGTCTTTTTATCGGAATTAAAAATTATTTTCAATTATAATTAGGATATAAAATGAACGAGAATCAAGTTTTAAAATTTGTAGATATAAATAAAAACTTTAAAACGGAAGGAGTCGTCTTCACTGCACTTCATAAAATAAATTTGGAAATAAATAAGGGAGAATTTATCGGAATTTCTGGCAAATCAGGAAGTGGAAAAACAACTTTGTTAAATGTAGCTGGACTCATCGATACACCAACTAGTGGTGATCTCTTTCTTAAAGGGAGAAATACTCGATTACTTGATGATGAAACGTTATCAAAAGTCAGAGCAACTGAAATTGGATTTATTTTTCAAACATTTAACTTATTACCGCTATTGAGTGCACTTGAAAATGTTGAATATCCTTTAATGCTTTTAAATATTTCTCCAGAAGAATGCAAACATCGTGCTATGGAAGCTTTAAAGTCAGTTGGAGTTGATCAATTTTCACATCATCGCCCTTCGCAATTATCTGGTGGACAAAGGCAAAGGGTCGCCATTGCACGAGCCGTTGTAAAAAATCCAACAATTCTTTTAGCCGATGAACCTACTGCCAATCTCGACACTAAAACATCTAAAGAAATTTTTGATATATTATTACACCTTCAAGAAAATATGAAAGTAACTGTTATGCTTTGTAGTCATGATCCAGATTTAATTGCTCTTACCAAAAGACAAATTAAAATTTCAGATGGTCAAATTATTAGCCAATAATTTAAGGAAAAGATATGAGATTTAAATTAGCGATTAGAAACATTTCACGACATAGACTTCGCTCAATCCTCTCAATAGGAATGATTTCTGGAGCTATCATTTCTATGATCATTTTTAGAGGTTTTTCTGATTATTCCCTTGAGTCACTTAAGCATATTGCAGCTGAAAATCAATTTGGACATATGCAAATTGCATTAAAAAAATATTGGTCTCCAGGTAAAGAATCTAGAAAGGATCGAATGTTTAATCTAAAAGATTTAGATACACTCAAAAAATCCAACTCAGCAATAGAGAAAATTTCAGGGCGCTTAAGTTTTTTTGGACTTGTTTCAAATGGAGATTTATCAATTGGAGCAAAAATTATAGGAGTGGATACAATCAACGAGCCCAAATTTAATAAAGGCGTAAAAATTTTTTCAGGTAATTTTCTCTCAGGGAGAGATGCAAAAGAAGTTTTAATTGGGGTGTTACTTGCAAAACAGATGGGGGTAAAATCGGGTGACAATATTACAGTTTTAACAAATACTATTGATGGTGTTATGAATGCGATGGATTTAACCGTTTCTGGAATTTACTCAGCAGGAATTGATGAGATTGATTCACAGGTCATTTATCTTCCTTTAACAGTTGCTCAAAACATTTTAGACACCCAAGATATTGATGTAGCAGTGGTTAGATTTAAGGAATTAGAATTATCTGAGCCTAATTTCCCAAAAATAAGCTTAGATTCAAAAAAAATTAATTCAGAGTTTAAAGCAAGAACATGGAGGGATTTAGCTGTATTGTTTAGACAAGTAGATCAATTTTATGGTGTGCAAAATAAAATAGTTGAAAGTATTTTACTGGCCTTAATGTTTTTAGGAATTTTAAACACTGTTTCAATGACAGTTATTGAGCGTACTGGAGAAATAGGAACACTTCGATCAATGGGAGAATCGAAAAATGATATTGTAAAGCAATTTGTCTTAGAAAGCTTTATCATTTCAATTATTGGAATTTTTATTGGAATTATTTCATCTCTAATCATCATACAACTAATTCACGCTGCAGAAATAATGACTGAAATGCCTGGAGCTTCAGTTCCATTTCATATAAAAATTAATTTTCTTTTTTCAGCTGTACTCTACTCAAGTTTATTAGCAATGCTGACGACAATAATTGCTACGATGATACCAGCAATGAGGGCTTCAAAACTTGACATTGTAGAAGCACTAAGAAAAAATATTTAGCTAATATTGCAAAATATTAGTCTTCTATTATTTCAATTAATCCAGTTTCGCCATTCATTCTGATTTTCATCCCAGATTTTAATTTTTTTGTGAGGCCCTTAATTCCGACTATTGTTGGGAGGCCCATTTCACGGGCAACAATAGCAGAGTGAGACAACAGACCACCTCTTTCAACGAGAAGTCCATTCACTGAAGGATAAAGAGGTATCCATCCTGGGTCAGTTCTTTCAGTAACAAGTATTTCTCCATTTAAAACCATATCATCATTTGTATCTAAAATGACTTTGACCACTTTTTCTACAATTCCTGGTGAGCAAGGTGTACCTCTCATCTGATTTGGAAGTAAGTCAGAGCTATGACTGGCAACATCTTCTTTAGGTATATGGATGTTATTCCAATATACTGGGCCCCGAGTAAAAAAGCGGGGAGCTGGTTCAAGTGTTTTATAATATTCATATTCATATTTTCTTAGCCTAATTACTTCGCGTAAATTTTGAATTGAATTTGTACCTTCAAGTGCCCCAGTTAGTTCAGAAAGTGAAAGATAAAATATATCTTCTTTTTTATCAATGATATTAGTTTTTACAAAGTCTTCTCCCATGGCATAAAACATAGAGCGCACAACTCCATAAATTCGAGTTCGGCAAAATCGAGTATTCTCTCTATTCATAACGGCTTTTCTAGCGTGTCTTAAAGACCAAGAGTAGACCAATTTTTGAATACCCTTAATATGTTGATGTAATAATTTTTCTGCATTTTCTCTAATCTCTTTTTCTCTTCTTTCATATTCATGCAAATCGGTTTGCCCACAGTTAATTAAGTTCTTTAAAAAAACAAAAAACAGGGCCGGCTCTTGATGCAAATCTTTTTGTTCAAGTTTCATTTCGCTCATACAGCGGAAACCGTATTTGTCGATATAATCTAAAATCATGCTGTAGAATTCAGTAAATTCTGACTGATTTAAGGCTTCTAAACAATGATCATTCTGAGTTGAGAGAATGAGATTTTTTAAATTTTGATTTTTAGAGACAATGCCTGATAAAATTATTAATTTTTTGGTAGGCTCAGCAGATTCTAAATTGCCATTGCCGGCTAAGAGATCATTATGAAAAGAATCTCCTAAATGACTCAGCCATTTTTCTGTTAATTTTTTAAAAAGTCCATAATGAATCATGCATAGATAATCATTAATAATCGGGGCGTGCCATTTCCAAAGCATTTCCTTTTCTAGTTTTTGATAGTACTCGAAAATTTGATCAGCACTCATACGATTATAATTAACTTGTCTAAATTTATTATAGACAAGATGAAATTCTCTTAAAAATTCATCAACTACTTTTTGGATCGTTATGTGAAACCAGAAAAACTTTGCTCCTGTTATCATCGATCTTATTTTTGAACCGAATCCTTGATGGAATTCAGGGGGTTTTACGCGCTCTGCAATTTCGTCTTGTAGGGCCTCATTCGTTCCCATCATTGTTTCCATAAAAGAGCGATTGTATTTATATCCAGGAAGAATACTGGTTAATTTATACCAATTTAGCAGATTATAATAAACGCGACCGTAGAATAGGCCAAGCATGTTTTTTAAAAAATAATCCATTTCTTTAATTCTGTTGCTTGGAACAAGGAGAATTTCGCAAAATTGAACATAAACTTGATGATACACATAGTGGGCAAAGTCAAAGGTCAGAGGCATGGTATGGCCCCCATAACTTTCTACAATATTAGAATTATCCCAAATATATAGAGTCCCTCGATTGTTTTCAATGGGTGTTGTAACCGGTCTTGATTGCAAGATATAAAGTTTTTTGTTTTTAATTGACCATTCAACATCTTGCGGTTTTCCATAGAAGTTCTCAATTTTATGGGCAATTTCCAGTAAGGCTTTAAGTTCAGCTTGATCAAGGGATTCAACATTGATCTGGTCTGAATCCACCTCAACTTCCATACATTTTTGATTGGCAATATCTCTTATTAATTTTTTGTTTTTTTCAACAATAGTTTTTTCAACAATTGCACCATCTTTTTTTGAAATTAAATATGTATCAGCATCTAAACGTCCTGAAACAAGTCCTTCACCAACACCATAAACAGCATTAATAATGATTTGATTATTGTTTCTTGAAATTGGGTTACACGTAAAAAGCACTCCACTTTTATCAGGGTCGATCATTTCTTGCAAAATAACTGAAACTTTTATTTTAATTGTTTCTAATTTATTTATATTTCGATAATGAAGGGATCTTTCTGAATAGGCTGAAGCCCAACATTCTTTAATGGATTGTATCGTATTTTTAAAATCACTTATATACAAAAAACTTGATAATTGACCAGCAAATGAATAAGTGGCGGAATCCTCATCATGGGCCGATGAGCGTACTGAAATTAATGACCTATTGAGAGACTGATAAGCTAATTTAATCTCATTCTCTATTGGTTTAGGCATGGGTGTTTCGATAATTTTTAGAGAAATTTTTTCTGAAATTTCTCTCACCGATAAATTTTGATCGACTAAAATATTTTCCATATAGTCTTGTATTTTTGTATCTGTCTTGAATGCTTCAAAAAATTGTGGTGGGAGTGTAATAAACTCTGGAACGTTAATTCCATTCTTTTGCAGGAGGTATAAATTATGTCCTTTTCCACCAGATTCTTTTTTTGCAAAGTTTTCTGTTGTTGTCTTACTTATTATTAAAAAACGACTGTTCATAAATTTCCTATTAAAAATAAAGGCCCAAAGCCAATATTATATAAAATAATATAATATAAACTGAACTCATCATTCTGTATCGCTTAGCGTTTTTAGCCTTATTAGAAATTACAAATTGCAAGGTTATAATTATTTGTAAAAATAATAAAAACCCTAACCCCCAATGTATAATCGACACATCGAAAACTGGTAATTGGTGAAGTAAAAAAATGGAAATAATCACTTGTGACAATACAAGCAGTGCTGCACCTTTTTTTCCAAACAAAGAGGAGTACGTGTCGACATTTTCACGTTCTTCGGTAATTTCAAAAGTTTTTCGACCAAATTCAAAAATATTAAATAGCATCCAGTTTGAGATTGAAAAAAATAAAAAATTTTTATTTGTAATTACAATTCTAAAACTTTCTTTTGTGAGAAAACTAAATATTGCAAAAGTTAATAGTGAAGTGACTATTGTGTGTGACATGGCATAGATAGTTAGATGAGGTCTTATTTTTTCTCGAATAAAAAACTCTTTATACATAAGAAGAGAATAAAATATGGCTATTAGAATTGAAACAATTGCTCTTGAGTGTTGAATCGAGAAAAATATAATTTCAAATGCAATACATACTGCCATTCCATTATACATATCACGATGGTTGAGTAGTCCTCTAGGGAGAGGTCTTGTTTTATTGACGATTAAATCAATTTCATAATCTTTAACTTCATCGTACAATCGCAATTTAAAATAAAAAAAAGTGATGGCATAAAAAAGAAAAACAAGCGAATAATTTTCACAATGAATCACTTGTAATTTTCTTGCTAATAAATAATGAACCAAGATAAATACAAAGATCATTAGAAGATGAGAAACTGGCTCAAAGCGTTCTTTGGTAAATATCCACCAAGCTTTCATTTTTATTTCCCTTGTATGGTTTTGCGTAGAATATCGTATTCTACTTTACTATGATGGCGAGGATCCATTGGAATATCATCTACTAAAACGATCTCATCAACTTTGAATCCATTTTTCTCCAAAACTCTTCTTATTTCTTCTTGTTGTTCTTCGTTTTTGCCCTTGCTGGATAGTGAGGAATAGACTGCAAAGGTTTTTTGATCATTTGGATTTTGGGGATCAGGTGCCCCTAGAAAAGCTGCTTTATGAACAAAGGGAAATTTCTTCAAAATTATTTCTGCTCTAACTGGAAAGAACCACTCATTTTTTCTTTTAATAGCATTATGAATTCTACCAACTATCCACAAATTATTTTGTGAATCTAGCATTCCTAAATCTCCAGTTCGATGCCATACCACTCCCTTGTCATCTTTAATTTTAGCTCGAAAAAAAGCCTCTTCATTATTAAAATACCGCTCGCAGACGTGTTCTCCAGCTACAATTAATTCACCGACGTCACCATTGTTCTTTTCAATTTTTTTCCAATCATCAAAGGTATTTATGAAGATTGAATCTTTTGTGATATCAATGAATTTATATTGAAGACCAGAATCTAGTTTGCCTACGTTTACACCTGGTTCTACGATTTCTGGATCTTTGTGAGGTATTTCTGCAAGCATTTCTTTTGCTTCAATATGGGCCATTGGCTCAGCTTCAGTTGATCCATAAAGTACTTGTATTTCGGCTCTCGTTGCTACTGATTTCATTCGTTCCATATCATCACGGGAAATAGGTGCGCCCCCAGTTACAATTCTTTTTAAGAAATCTAATCTTAAATTATTTTGAATACAAAATTGACTAAGACCGTTAAATAATGAAGGAGAGAGTGTCGTACAAGTAACGCCTGCCGATTTCATTTGAGCATATAAAATTAGGGAGTCATTTTTACTTGGAGTTCCAACATCAATTGCTGGAATTATAGTTTCAACTCCTGCAGCTAAATTGTTTAATGAGAAAATAGGGAAAACAGGTAGATCTTTATCGTTTTCTTCATAGGGGAGATGTCGATCAATGGCATAGTGTTGGGCTGCAAGAAAACGATGTGAGCGATCTGCACCTTTAGGTGTCCCGCTAGAGCCTGTTGTGAAAGTGATAAGTGCCGTATGCTCTTTTTCTACTGCGCACTCTTCTTCATAAATTGTACCATTTAAAAGCAATTCAAGTCTAGCTGTGTAATTAACTGTTTCGGGAATTTCTCCAGCTACGATTTTTATTGGAATATTTTTAATTTCTTCTAAATCTCCTAAATAAGCAAATGCTCTATGTGCTGAAATCATTGTTGTAGGATTGGCAACTTTAGCACTAACACCCATTTGATCTCTTCTGGCCCATGAATCTAGAAAAGTAGGAATAGCCCCCATTTTTTGAAGGGCAAACATAGAAACATACATATTTAAAGACATAGGCAAAAATAGAATGACTCTGTCTCCATACTTTATTCCGATTTTCTTAAATTCAAATGCCAAAATGCCAACAAGATGATCTAGTTCGGCTACACTTACTGAAGAATGCGATAGAGGGGTGTTAATATTTCCATCCCATTTTTTTAAATCATCTGGGCTCACCCAAGTAAGTATTTTTCTCGTTGGAAATTTTGATTTATGGTCTTTTAAAAAAGCGGCTACATTATTTCTTTTATCTGCACTTTCAAAATAGCCAAATTTAGAATCTTGTTTTTTATTAAGAGTATTTGCTATCAGCAATTCCTTGATAGTTTTAGCAAGCTCTTCAGTGTTGGTCCAGAGAAGTGCATGTCCAGCATTTTCTATTTTGAGAGCATTAACATTTTTGAGTTGTAATAAAGGTTTAATATGCTGATCATATTCGCTCGATTGATCTTGATCGCCGTAGATAATAACAATGGGAATATTTCTCTCTTGTAAATTTTTTAGTGCAAAAGTGAGTTCTTTTTTATCGTAATTTTTTTCTAGAATAGCATGCTTTAACCTTTTTATTTTAAGATATTCTTTTGCGGCTTCTTTATATTTATCACTTACGGGATAAGGATGTGAAGATTTAACAAGCATTTTTTCAATCTTTTTAGCTGCCGCTTTCGTTAATATTTTATATGCTAAAAATTCTATACCCAAAAGAGATGTCAATATTAATCCAGGTTTATTTTCAGGAAATATATGAGGTGCAATGAGTAGTACTTTCTGAGTTTTTGGATTTTTGCTTGCTGAAATTATGGCCATAACGCACCCAAATGAATACCCTAATTGGACTGTTGGTGATTCATTCGTTAAATTATTAGCAATATTAATGACTCGATCTAGAAAAATAAAATTTAACTCTGGTAAAAGTAACTTTAAATGTAAAAAATCACGGGGGCTCCCAGGAGATCCATGGTGAGCATAAATGAGAAGTGAATTCATAGAATTATTCCTTTATTTATCATTTTTCTTATAACTTTAAAATTGGGATTTTTTGTGTAAACTTGATTGCTGCTCAAATTTTCATTTTCAACAGGAATTTCTTTGGTCTCTTCGATTCTTTTTAACAACTCTGCCAGAATTTTTCCTTCAATTTTAGATGATTGATAGATATGTTCAGGGAAATTACTAGAGTGATTACTAGAAGAGTCTGTTACTGGAACTTTCTTAATTATTGATCCCGAATCTATTTTTATTTCCATTTTATGTATTGTAAAACCGGCGGGTCGATTTTCGTAAAGAGCGTATAAGTCACACATGGTTCCTCTGTAGTCGGGAAGCAAGCCATGGTGGATATTAATGCAGCCAAGCGAAGGAAGTTTTAAAATTTTCTTTTTATAAATATCTCTGGTTCTGGCGTTAATGATTAAGTCTATTTTATGATCATTTACAAAATTAAAAAATTGAGGATCATTAGCACTCTTAAAATAATAGGTTGGTATATTAAATCTTGAGGCGACTTTTTCATGATCACGTTTTGGAGCCATTATTGTATTGTAAATTAGCGTTTTGCCAGTAATCTTAGCACCCATCGCGATTAATCCAATGCCCTTGAGAATAAGGATTGGCTGATTATTATTAAGAATGACTAGTCCAACTATGCCATTTGTGTATCTGCTGAATAATTCATAAAGGAATTGATTATAATTGTCTTTTACAAATGTCACTTCGCTAATGACAATTAGAAAACGCATAGATCCTCCACTGTCTAAAATGTAGACAGCTCTCACCTTTTTTACACTTTTTGCCTAATATTGATCGGTAAAAGCTAAAATAACTAAAAATAATGAGAGTTTAGAATAGAGGATTTTATGCAAAACATATCAGTCTACTTTAATCAAAGGGCTTCGAATGCAGGATATGACTGGAAAAATAAAATCAATTCTGCTTTATTTAGGAGTCAGATCGATTTTAAATCTCCTAGTAATTTAGATGAACTTTATACTCATTTAGATCAAGATTTAACAAATAATG
>CANFNL010000103.1 GCA_947448205.1 Bacteriovoracaceae bacterium | reverse complement strand
GAGCAAGCAGTCATTGTTCCTGTTAGCTCCGAAAAACATTTAGAGTATTGTAAGAGTCTGGCCCAAGAAATCAAAGAAATGGGCATTAGAATAAAAGTTGATGAGCGCAACGAAACCATGGGATATAAAACCAGACAAATTCAACAATCAAAAGTTCCCTTTATGATCGTTGTTGGCGACAGAGAAATGGAAAATTCAGCAGTCAGTATTAGAGCTCATGGAGAAGCCAATTCTAAGAATTTAACCAACGCTGAATTAAAAGAATTCTTTCTAAAATTAAATAGTGAAAAAGTCCCTGCAAGATTACGTTAAGAATAAAAAAATGAGTGGCAACAGAGTGCTGCTCTAGATCTATACCAAAGGATTGGTCAATGAAAAAAAACATACTACTACTCTTTGGTGGTGGCGGCACAGAACACGATATCTCAATCGTTTCATCCAAATATATCGAAAAAAATCTCAAAGAGATTGGCTTGTACAATGTTATTAAAGTTGAAATAGGAAAAGATAAAATTTTCAGAAAAATAAATGAAGATGGTCAAAATGGCGAAACAGTCGAGTTGAATTTTAAAAGACAATTAGTTGGCAGCGCTGTAGAAGATATTCATATTGTTGTGCCATGTATTCATGGTCCACCTGGAGAAACAGGTGAAATTCAAACTTTTTTTGAACTCATTGAACTGCCTTATATTGGTTGTGGACCAGAAGCAAGTCTTAATAGTTTTAATAAAGTTACTAGTAAATTATGGTTTAACGCTCTCGAGATCCCTAATACTCCATTTGCTTTTTTAGCGAGCATGGAAGATAAGCAACGGGCCCATGATTTATTTGATAAATACGGAAGAGTATTTGTTAAAGCATCTTCTCAAGGCTCAAGTGTTGGCTGCTTCCAAGTTTTCAAAAAAAATGAACTTGATGGTGCATTGGAGTCTGCCTTCAAGTATTCAAACTATGTTCTAGTGGAAAAAATGCTGAATGCCCGTGAACTCGAAATTTCAGCATACGAGTATGACGGTCAATTAATAACTACTGTTCCCGGGGAAATTAATTGTCCAAGTAAATTTTATTCCTACCAAGAAAAATACGATCCATATAGCAAAACAACGACCGAAATAATTGCCCCTGGATTGTCAGCTGAATCTATCAAAAAGATGCAAGATTACGCCAGATTGGCATTTACTCATCTAAAACTTCGACACCTCTCGCGCATAGATTTTTTTTATACAGATGAAAGTGAAATTTTTCTTAACGAGATTAACACTTTTCCAGGCATGACCCCCATCTCTATGTTTCCTAAAATGATGGAAAATAATGGTCACTCCTTTAATAAATTTTTTAAAGACTTAATCGCAAAGAATATATTGTAAAAATGAGGCTCTCATGAAACTCCCAATAATAAATTCCAATGACTCAAATTTAGGTAGTGAAATTTTAAAAAAATTCTATGCTAAGAAAATGATACCAGCTGAGAAAAAAACATATATAACCGATTTGAAAAATTCAATCGGTCCTTATATGGGAATAAAATCAAGCGAGGGAAATACACATTATCTTCTCGATGCTGCTTCTCAAATAGCTACACTAGGTCATGGTTTTAATCCTTCAGTCTTTTTTGGGACAACTGAATTTTTAGAAACATGGACCAACGACAGCACCACGAAAGAATTTAAAGATATGCGAATTGCATTTCAAAATTTCTTCAATCGTAAATTAAACTGGAAGAAAACCAATCTTACTTTTGTCCATTCAGGAGCCGAGGCTAATGAAACAGCACTTGGCTATTGTTATAAGAGACGGGTCAACAAAGACGCCAACAAAGTACTTGCTTTTGAAGGATCTTTCCACGGACGTATGATGATAACCTTGGCAGCTACCTGGAATAAATCTAAACGTGAACCCTTTGAGTGGAAAAACTACTTGGCCGAATATGTAAAATATCCAGAACTTGATGACAGCAATATAAATGTTAGTATCCCTTCAGATTGGAGAGAAATTTGGAATGAGGCCTCATTAAAAGAATTTACGGCCCCAAGTAAATGGTCAGAAGATAAGACTATCAAAAAAGAAGTTGATTCACTTTTAGCTGTAAGAGAACAACTTTTAACAAAAAAAATCTTTGCCATATTAATTGAGCCTATGCAATGCGAAGGTGGTGACTGTTATTCCTCAGACCGTTTTCAAACGGCATTGTTATTGATGGCTAAAACCTTTAAAGTTCCGGTGATCTACGACGAAGTTCAAACTGGTTTTCATCTCGGTCGAGAATTTTTTTGGCATCGCCAGCTAAATCTAAAAGGATTAAATGGTGAACAGATAAATCCGGACTATGTCGTTTGTGCCAAAAAAGCACAAATCGGAATAGTTCTAAGTCACCACGAGACTAAAAATGTTTTCAAAGGCGAAGAATTCTCTGTAGCTTCTGCCTTTAGAGGTTATGCTCATGCTATCAGCCTAGATCAATGCCAGAAACGAATTCTTGAAATAGAAAAAAATGTACAACCTAGAATTGACAAATTATTAAAATCCCATCACCAATTTCTCTCTCGTTCAAGAATAAATGGATTGGCTTTTGCATTTGATATCAATGATCCAACATTGCTAAATAAGTTTGTAGACCTAAGATTTAAACACGGACTTCTCTATTATCCAGCTGGATCACAAACGCTTCGTTTTAGATTAAATACCGCTTTTGGGGAAAAAGACTTAGAATTTCTTTTTGAAAGACTTGATTCAATCTGTCGTGAATTATTCCTAAATGAACCTCAAACAATTCCTGTTCATACTGAAACTGACGTTAGTGATGCTGTCGACAGTTATGAATGGCATGAATTACTAATTAATACCAAACTAGAAAAAGTGCTTGGAAAAAAAATTAATAATAAAATTGTATTTGAGAAAATTGAAAAACTAATCACTCATAAGTATAACATTCAACTTATAGAAATAACTGCTGATAATTTTTTAAATTATAGACAAGATATCATCAATATAGAAAAAAAAGTTTACGAGCCCGCTAGACAAACAGATATTGAAAAATTTGAACATACTGTCTTAAATCACAATTCACTTTGCCTTGGTGTAATTAATAAATCTGATAAAAAACTAATGGGTATAGCCTTTGCTGGTCCTTTAAAACTCTATCCGCTCGAGCGTGGAGTTAGAATGGATCCAAATTTCAATCAAGATGACTCTCTTTATATGCTCGATGTAACAATTGATCCGTCACTTCAAAAATCTGGTCTTGGGCGATCATTAAAATATGCACTTTCGGCAATGGCCCTCACTAAAGGCATTAGGCGCATTCAAGGAAGAAACCGCGATCGGCTTGCAGGTGCTATGATTAATATCAACTTATCTCTCGGGGCAATAGAACAAAGTTACATAAGAGAAGATTATCCCGATTTTGAAACCTATAGAGATGTTCTCTATTATACGACAAGAGCCGATTGGAAAAAGCCTGCCATACACCTCGCCCGAGCGACATCTATTCCACTATCACTTAGAAGTTTAAAAAAAGATTATATCGATCAACAAATGCCATTTGCGGTCAACAAAGTTTGCCTTTCTAATTTTGTAAGTGAGATTTTTTTAAATGGTGTAAAAGATGTAGTCGATGGTTTACCTGAGAATCTTCGCCATGTTTATACTTGTTCAGGACAATCTGAAGCAGTCGATAAAATAGCAAAAACAATTTGGGTAAAGTCAGAACCAGAAATTAAAGCAAAAGCCATTACCAAAATGTTAACCTTTGAGAATCATTTTTTTGGCAATGGATCAGCACTAGCTAGATCTTTAAGCATAGATAATGACCCCTATTTTGATGTAACTAAATTACCAAATCCGACTGAGTTTAATTTTTCAGAAATACTAAAATTAGTTGAAGCAGAATTTGCTAAAGGTATTTATCTTGCAGTATGGGTAGAGCCTCTTTTACAAAAAACAATGGAAAAGATACCTTATGAATTTCTGCGTGGACTTAGAAACCTCTCAACTCAATTCAGAGTTGCCTTAGTATTTAATGAAACAGCTTCACAATTTTTTAGATATTCTCATAAACATTTTTTTGCTTCATCTTTTGTTGAAATTACTCCAGATGCTGGTTTAATTTATTGCTCTGGACAAGCTGCACTCGCATTTGCCAATGAAAATTACTTTCTAGAGCAACCTCTTATGATGATCAGTACATGGGATGGAGATGAATTTTCTTTCAATACCTACCATCATGCATACATAGACGTTCTAGAAAATAGTAATGATTATAAAAACACGGCAAAACTCTTCCATGAAAAATTAATCGATGAGCTCTCGCGCTATGAAATTGATCTTTTAAAAATTGATAATGGTTTTGGATACTTTAAAGGATCTATTCCTGCTTCAATAAGTAAAATGTTTATCTTCAATGGTGAGCATTATATTGTCTGTCCATCTTATGATGCGATGAAGGAGTACTTAAACTCATGAGTACCAATTGCCATTTTCCATATATAGAATATCTTGCAGGTAAAACATCCAAGGAATGGGGACTTTTCCACGGTGAAGAATTTAGAACGCCAATAAAAGAGCTCGCTGAAATTAGACGAGGCTTAATGCTTGCTAAAAATCCTGCACTTTTAAAGAAGCTGGATCAACTAGCTGCAGAGCAATTTGAATACTCCAAAAAGTTTGCTCCAAATATAGCTCTGGAGATTGAAGCTATGGCCAAGGGGGCGAACTTAACACTTACTGATTTAGTTATTCTCAATAACTATACCGATTTTCGCGACATCTCACTCCCAGAGGAAGGATGTTCAACTGTTCATATTCAAACCCCTACTCAAATTCTCTCTGGTCAAACTTGGGATATGCACCGGTCGGCTAAAAATTATATGTGTGTTATAAGTGTTCCTAAGACAGCTGATCATTCGGCTCAATTGATTTTAACACTTGTTGGATGTGTAGGTTTAATGGGAGTCAACGCCGATAATTGTCTCATTGGAGTCAATAATATCAATACCACTAATGCTAGAACTGGTTTGATCTGGCCAGTCTTAGTCCGTAAAACCCTGGAAGCTAGGTCTTTAAATCAAATGCGCTCTACGCTCTTAAATGCACCAGTTACTTCAGGGCATAATTATTTGATCGCTTCCCAAGAAGGTGGTGAACATTTAGAAATTACTCCGACGATCTCTGAAAAGGTCTCAGCTCTAGCTCATGGCCAAGTGGGTGGGATATTCCATACTAACCATTGTATGGGCTTTGAAATTCAAAAATTAGAAGATAAATCATCAATGAGTTCTACAACATTTAATCGCTATGAACTGTTGTCGAAAAAAACTTATAAGGTTGATGATTTAAAAAGTTTTAAAATGCTTTTAACTGATCACGAAGAATATCCAAAATCAATCTGTTCACATTTTGAAAATGGTGCCCAAGATCCCTCATTTACCTGCGGAGGCGGCGTGAGTAATCTAACAAATGGTAAGCATCACTTCTGGAGAGGTTGCCCGACTCACGATCAAGATTACAAAGAATATAGTTTTGAATTAAATGGATCTGAATTTAAAAAAGTTGACTTAAAAGAGATAATTTAATGAATCTACCTTATTATATTTCATGGTCGAAACAAAAGAATGCACCAGTTTTTGAGATTGAATCAGTTGATGGTATTAAGGTAAAAACCTCCAATGGGCATGAACTTATAGATATGTCTTCAATTAGCTATCAAGCCCATTTTGGTCACAATCACCCTATTATTATTAAGCACATCAAAGAGCAGCTTGATACAATTCCCATGAGTTCTCCAAAAGGAATTTATCCGCATAAAAACCAAGCGACACTTGATTTGCTTGCCTACATGAAAAAAGAGGATGGGAAAATTTTCTATACGACTAGTGGAGCTGAAAGTGTAGAAAATGCTCTAAAAATCGCACGCGACATAACTAAGAAAAAAATTGTTCTCGCTCGTAAAAACTCATACCACGGAGCAACCCTTGGTGCACTTTCTGCTACTGGTGACTGGCGCAATCCGGCCCATATGACACCAGAGGGATGGGTCGTGAGAATTCCTGAACCTAGAGAATTAGATTCTCTCAAAAAAACAAGAGATGTGATTTTAAAAAATAATCCCGATAATATTGCCGCAATAATTATCGAAACTATTACGGGTGGTAATGGAGTTTACTCGGCGACAAATGAATGGTGGCTGGGTATTCGAAGTCTTTGTGATGAATTTAATATTTTACTTATAATGGACGAAGTCGTTTGCGGCTTTGAAAGAACTGGAGCGGCATTTGGATATATGCACTATCCCCAAGCAGTTAATCCTGATTTAATATGTCTTGCAAAAGGCATCAGCGGAGGGATGGTCCCATTTGGAGCTGTATGGACTTCTCTTAAGATAGCTCAGTACTATGAAGAGAACCTCCTTTGCTGTGGTTTGACCAATTATGCTCATCCACTGGGATTAGCTGCGATGAGAGGTGTTTTAGAAATTGTTCAAAATGCAGAATTCCAAAAAAATTTAAAATTAGTTGAAAAAATCTTTAAGTCTGAACTTGAAAAGTTAAAAAATTCTATACTCGTAAAAGAAATAAGAGTCAAAGGTATGCTGTGTGCGATTGATTTAACTAAAACGATCGACAATAAGAAATTCATTGAAAATGGTCTCTATCTAGTCAGCCAAACCAATCGATTAATATTAGCTCCTCCATTAATCATTACCAAAAGTGAACTCGAAGTAGGTATACAAAAAATATTTGAAGTCTTAAAAGGTGAAGAATAATGAAAAGCAGTAATTCTCAAAATAATTCAAAAATATTTCCAAAAGTATTTAAAGATGCAACGAGTGCCCTTTTTGACTTTAAATCCGAAATGACCCTAATGAGTGGTGGATTTGGTCTTTGTGGTATTGCAGAAAATTGCATCGATGCACTTACCCAAATGGACGTGAATAACTTAACGGTCATTTCTAATAATATTGGAAACTCTGGCAGAGGCCTGGTTAAAATTTTAGTGCAAGATAAAATCAAAAAAGCCTTTTGCTCTTATGTTGGAGGAAACCCCGATTTAGAAGTCAGAATGCTTAATAAAAAAATCGAAGTAGAATTAGTTCCTCAGGGAACATTTTCGGAACGTATTAGAGCAGCAGGTATGGGAATAAGAGCTTTTTATACCCCAACTGGTTATGGAACACTAATAGCCGAAGGAAAAGAAGTTAAATTATTTGATCGTCCATGTATATTAGAGACTGCCCTACACGCTGATTTTGCCATTATTAAGGCCCAAAAAGGCGATACCTTTGGCAATCTCTGGTTTAAAGAGACTGCTAGAAATTTCTCTCCCCTAATGGCCATGGCCGCAAAGATAACTGTCGTAGAAGTAGAGGAATTAGTGGATGTAGGAGAGATTGCACCAGAGGATATACACTTACCTGGAATATTTGTTCAAAGAATTTTTAAAGGAAGCCAATACAAAAATGAAATTGAATTCTTAATTACGGAGGATTAGCGGATGCCTTGGACAAACGAAGAAATGGCAGATGAAGTTATTCAATTTTTTAAGCCTTATTGCTCAGTTAATTTAGGGATTGGCATGCCGACAATAATTGCAGAAAGAATCACCGACGATCTCAACATTATGATTCATTCTGAAAATGGTGTTTTAGGTGTAAGAGGAAGGCCATCACAAAAAACAGTATCACCCACTTTAATCAATGCAGGAAAAGAAACAATCGCCATTAAAGCAGGGGCCAGTTTTTTTGATAGCTCCCTAAGTTTTGGCATGATCCGCGGAGGTCACATCGACTACTGCGTGTTAGGTGCAATGGAAGTAGATTGCAAAAGAAATTTGGCCAATTGGATGATACCTGGAAAAAAAGTTACCGGAATGGGTGGTGCTATGGATCTAGTCAATGGCTCCAAGCAAGTCATCATTATGATGAATCATTTTTCAAAAAATGGCGCCGCAAAATTATTGTCTATATGCAATCTGCCTTTTACTGGACTTGATGTTGTTGATATTGTCGTTACAGAGATGGGTGTTTTTAAACCAAATGGGAGTCATTTTGAGGTTCTTAAACTAGCTCAAGGCATCTCAAGTGAAGATTTAAAAATGGAGATGAGTATCCTTAAAAACTAGATTTAAAAGAAAAAAAAGGGGCCCCCTGCAAAGGCCCCATTTTTTTGGCATCCTGCCAATAGTAAGAGGACATCCTATCCCCCACTTGTAATAGTATAACCTCATTTATTTTTTTGTAGTAAAAAAATTTTTGTGGGTAAAGTTTTCCACAACAATTAAAATAGAGTTATCATACTACTTAAAATCAATTCAAAAAAAAGAGTGAATCAACAGGAAGTAGAAAGTGTTTAAACTAATTCTAACTAAGCTTGGCTTGAAAAAAACCTACAAAATACAATCTTTTACCTATTTTATACCTTCGCCACCACCTAGATCAACTGGCTACAGAGAAAAGCAATTTGATAAACTATTCTTTGAGTTTATAAATCGTGGCTATAAAATTCTCAATGTAACTAGCCAGTCATCAAATGGAGATAAACAGTCGGGAATGTGGATAATCTTTATTGTCCAAGCAACTTCGAAGCAAGCAGATCTATTAAATTTTGAAGATAGCAATATTGATATTACTAAATCAGCAGATAAGCCCTCTATTGAGGGACTCTATTATATCGATGATAAAGCAGTTGAGAATGATTAATAAAATACTTCTTTTCATTATATTTAATCTTTCATCATGCAGTTATTTCTCAAAAAAGATTGAATCTCTTACAGCTAATGAAAATAAAATAATATTAGAAGATAAAAAGGAAGTTAAAAAATTATTTTGCCCAGAAAAAAGTAATTTCCAATTCATTATAGAAGATGAGCAGGCACTTAAATATTATAACAATTTCCAAAGCAAAATTTTTGAGAATCCTAGCTTAAGTTTTATTCAAAAAGCAGTAGCAATCTCTCTGATAGAAATGAATAGAAGGCCTGATGCCAGCTCTCCAAGGGCCCACTTTCAATATTTTTTGCACTATCAAAATAGGGATTATTATATAGATTTCTCACCAATAGATATCAGTAATCAAAACTCTATGCCATTTATAAAAGGCCTTGATTATTTAATTAAAACTTTTGACAATAGTAAAAGTCTGAAAAAAATAGCTGAGATATTAGATCAAAAAGTCCCCCAAAACACCATTGTCACTCAAAACTTGGAAGAATTTCTTCATAACTACAAAAAAGATATAATGAAAGATGAAATTCTTTCTCAATATTTTGTTAAAGGAGATGAAGTTATAACAAAGCATGAAAGTTTTAAAAGAATTTCCTTTGCTAAAATTATTGACCAGTTTCAAAAAAACCAATTTATCAACAATTCAAATTACAAAAATGCAGAAAATCTTTTGAAAGATATTTCCGATAACAAGGGAAAAATATTAAATTACAAATGTAACTATGATTTATCAGAGCAATCAAATGAAAACAAAAGCATCATTGATTTTGAAAAAAATAAGTCAATTTATTTTGCAATTAAAGAAAATGACAATATTTTCATCGCTACTACAACTTCGAATCCTAAAATTCCAATTAAAAACTTTAATAATTCTTCCTTCATATTGAGCTCGCCCTCAGTTTCTGCTATCCCTATATGTGTGTTTAACAATTTAAACAAAAAAATTGTTCTTTTTTCAACTAACGATAAAAGTCCAACTCAACACCTCAAACACTTAATTGATTATGATATCGAATCCGTTTCTTCCTTTGATGAACTATCAAGTATCCTGAAGTTTTCAAGACACATTTTTTTAAATAATCCAGACAGAGTACTCTATGAATCAAAACGAGGAAGAAAATCTCAATTAGATTTTTTCTTAAGTATGAATTTCCCGATATATCATTC